>JANQPS010001137.1 GCA_028285365.1 Thermoanaerobaculia bacterium
CGTAGTTGAAGTGAACCAGCGCACCGAGGACCATGGCGCCGATGATGGCTCCGACGTAGGACTCGAACAGGTCGGCGCCCATACCGGCGACGTCGCCAACGTTGTCACCGACGTTGTCTGCGTTGACTGCCGGATTGCGGGGGTCGTCTTCGGGAATTCCCGCCTCGACCTTACCGACGAGATCTGCGCCGACGTCCGCGGCCTTCGTGTAGATACCGCCGCCGACACGCGCGAAGAGCGCGATCGAGCTGGCTCCGAACGAGAAGCCGGTCAGGACCGTGACGACCTTGCCCAGAGACTCGTTGTCGCCGGCTCCGAACATGCCCGAGTACACGATGAAGAGGAGAGAGAGCCCGAGCAGGCCGAGGCCAACCACCGCAAATCCCATGACGGCGCCGCCCGAGAAGGCAACTCCCAGAGCCTGATTGAGGCTCGTGCGGGCTGCCGCGGCGGTTCGTACGTTGGCCGAGGTGGCAACGCGCATCCCCAGGAAGCCAGCCAATGCGGAGCACACGGCCCCGGCGACGAGCGACAGACCGATGAGCGGCGAGCTCGCCTCGTCCGAAGCGTTGGCAAACGCCAGGAGTGCCGCGGCAGCGACGACAAAGACGGCGAGAACGCGGTACTCACGACCGAGAAAGGCCATGGCGCCATCGCGAATGTGCTTCGCAATCTCTTTCATGTTCTCGTCGCCAGCATCCTGGCGATTGATCCAAGCACTCTTCCAGGCCGCGTAGATGAGCGCCAACGCTCCCGCGACCGGAAGAAGGTAACTGTAGTTCTCCACTTTCTATCTCCTCTAAGACCAGATGTTCCGAGACTTCGTTCGCTCGGAAACGACTCAAATCAGATCAGTCTAGGTATGCCAGTCAAGCTCTTCCGCTACGACGCAGTCGCACGGATCACGACAGCTCGCATGCTGATCGCTGTCACGCGCTGGGCTGAGAGCTCTCCACAGACTCGTTCACAGATCCGTTGTACTTGTTCATGGCACTCGTCGCTCCGTCGAGTACCCAGGATTCGCAGCAGTCCGCAGCACGTGCGACCTCAGTTTCGACCAATGCCTGTTCAGCTTCAGAGAATGGCGCCAGCACGAAATCGGGAAGGTCCACGTCGAGTGGTTCGACCGGCATGATGCCCAGTCGTAGGCGACACAACTCTTCGGTACGGACCTGATGGATCACCGAGGCCAGGCCACGATGTCCCGCCGTACTCCCCCTGACGCGCAGGCGGAGCGTTCCCAACGGAAGCGCGATGTCATCGAAGACCACCAGGATGTGCCCGACATCGTAACCGAACTGCTCCATGAGGCAACGTACGCTCAGACCACTCCGGTTCATGAAGGTCTTGGGCTTGGCCAGATCGACGATCGCTTCGCCATCACCCTGCGTTACGACCATCGACGCGAACTCGGCCCGGCAGCACTCCCCCCATTCGACTTCCGGGCGCTGCACCCGGTGCCTTCGAAGCAACTCGTCGAGGACCCAGAAGCCGATGTTGTGCCGCGTCGACTCGTACTCGCGACCGGGGTTCCCGAGACCGACGATCAGCTTGCGTGTCGGTGGCTCAGAACTGGTGCCGCAGTCCACGTCGTCGACGGCGTCCTCGCCGGTCAGTCCCATGCGCTCCCCCGACTCCGTGGAACCACTGGCCATCGGCACAAAATGCGCGTTCCAGACATTTCCGTCTACCGCACTGAAGAGACTCTGCTGATTAGCAGGATTGATCAACACCGACACAAAGCTCGCGCGCCTCCAGAAAGGCGCGCAGCTCTGAGCCGGAAAACCAGGCGACGGAGACTAGTCCTCCTCCTGCTCGCCCGGTCCCTTCTGAATGACCTCGGGCTGCTGATCGGCGGCTCCGAGAAGATCATCGTCTTCCGCTTCTTCTTCCTCTTCGATCATCATGGCCGTGGCACCGACCACCATGCGATGAGGATCATCAACGAGGGTGACGCCTTCGGGAAGCCCGATGTCACTGGCCTCGACGTGCTGGCCGACATGGAGCTCGGTGACGTCGACCGACAGCACTTCCGGGATGTCTGCCGGCAAACACTCGATCTCGAGCTCGCGGGTCACGAAGTCCAACATGGCACCTTCGGTCTTGACCGCCACAGAGGTCCCGACCACCTCGATCGGAACCTTCACGCGGATCAGCTGATCCATGATGATCCGCTGGAAGTCGATATGAATGAGATTGCCGTTTCGCGGGTCGTACTGGATGTCCTTGATCATCGCCGAACGCTCGCTCTCTCCCAGCTTGAGCTGAAAGATGGCGTTCTCACCACCGGTACGCAGGAGCTTCCTGACGACCGGCTCGCTGACACTCACTGAGAATGCCCCGAGTCCGCCTCCGTAGACCACGGCTGGGACTTCTCCACTGGCCCTCAATCTCCTAGCGGCGTTTTTTCCTTGTTCGCCGCGCTCTCTGACCTCGATTAGTGTTGAGCTGTTCATTCTGCGTCTCCGTGTGAGGGTCGCCGAGCGACCCGCCTTCTACGGCCCGTCAAACAAAAAGGGACGAGACCGAACTGTTGTCGTGAATTCTTCTGATCGCTTCACCCAAGAGGCCTGCGACGGAAAGCGGGCGCAACTTGCTGCAGCGAGCGAGCTTCTCTTCTAGTGGCGTCGTGTTCGTCACGAAGACGGACTCCAGGTTGGAATCCGCAATCCGGTCGAGGGCCGGACCAGAGAGCACGCCGTGAATGCCGATCGCAAAAACCTTGGCGGCTCCCTTCTCCAGGAGGGCGTCCACTGTATGGACCAGAGTCCCGCCCGTATCGATGATGTCATCGATGATCAGAGTCGAACGACCGGTCACGTCTCCGATGACGTTCATGACTTCGGCCTCGTTGGCCTTGACGCGCCGCTTGTCGACGATGGCGAGGTCGCAGTCCAGCCTCTTGGCAATGGCGCGAGCGCGGGCGACTCCACCGGCATCGGGGGCAACAATCATCAATTCAGGCTCGTCGAGGCGTCGGATCTCTTCGAGCAGCACCGGCGCCGCAAAAAGGTGGTCGACCGGAATGTCGAAGTACCCCGAGATCTGGGCCGCATGGACATCCATGGTCAAGATCCGATCGGCGCCAGCAGCCGAAATCAGATCGGCGACGAGCTTCGCAGTAATCGGAACCCTGGGCTTGTCCTTCTTGTCCTGACGGGCGTAACCGTAGTAGGGGATGACGGCGGTCACTCGTGAGGCGCTCGAGCGTTTGAACGCGTCGAGCATGACCAGGAGCTCGATGAAGTTGTCATTGACCGGCTGGCACGTCGGTTGGACGACAAAAACGTCCGCACCACGCACGTTCTCCTCGATCTGGCAGAAGATCTCTCCGTCCGAGAAGTTGAACGCGGACACTTGACCACGCGCTAGCTCCAAGTAGCTGCAAATCTCCTCAGTGAGCGCAGGGTGGGCTCTCCCACCAAATACCTTCAGCTCGCTGTACATCGAATGCCGCCGTCCTCGAGTGTCGCGCGCACCTCACCCTGAGCCCTAGAACGAGCTCGGTTCGGTCGCATGATGGGGATGGGTGAAACTGCTTACGTCTGTGGTTGGGGCGGGAGGATTCGAACCCCCGAATGCGAGATCCAAAGTCTCGTGCCTTACCGCTTGGCGACGCCCCAGGATCGATCCGGAGTTCCAGCTCGGCGTCCACCAGCTATCCGGAAGCCGGCGTAGTCTACAACACTGAGCGTCGCGCTCGGAGCCGAGTTCCGACCATCGATGCGCGATTTGCCGAAGGTGACCCTCACGACCCGTGGGACGACTTCCGAGGATCGCGCACGGAGGCCCACAGCCTCGGCCTTCGATCCGAGCGTCGTTGTCAACCGCGGGGCCGGCTGGCGCTCAGCTCACGGACCAGTAGGAGTCGCTCAGGTGCTCACGGGCGACGTCGCTCAGCCGCTCCTCTGAGCCAGACTCACTACTCTTGGCCAGCTCGAGCGGAGCTGCGGCTACCGCCGGAGACTCAGTGACGACGGCTGCCGGCGCCACGGCACCACCTTGCCCGTTGGCCTTCGTCGTGTCGGCTTCAGGCTGCTCGTCCACCTTGGTCTCGCGCGCTGCCCTCAATCGTTCGTACTCGCTGAGGATGCGCTCTTCCATCCACGAGCGCGTCTCGTTGTTGAGCGGATGCGCGACGTCCTTGAACTCGCCGTTCTTCTTGCGACGGCTGGGCATGCTGATGAAGAGACCTTCCCTACCCTGGATCACCTTGATGTCGTTGATCATGAAGCACTGATCAATGACGATCGAGACGAAGGCGCGCAGTTTCTCCTCATCGACCAGAAAGATCTTGACCTCTGTGATTTCCACTGGCTCGCCCCTTTGCAACCAGCGCCGTCCTAGGACCGAGCGCTGCTCGCTCTCGACGCCCACGGCGACTCGCCGCCGCTTGGCGTCCATCAAAGTCGTTGCCCAAGATTCGACTCCCGCCTCAACTCCGAGAGAGCGCTGACGGGACTCGAGCCTTGTGGCTCCGGAACGACACTCACTGTTAATACAAGGTTTGGCCGAGTATACACCCCTGAGCCAGTTGCCCCCGCGAGATCGCTAGGCGGCTCCAGGCCAGGCGGCCCCAAACGGATGCCCACTGGCCAGGAGGACCGAGAAGTCCGCACTCGACCGTGGCCGCCTCGCCAGGCTCCGAATCAGGAGCCACCTCATCGTTGATCAGTCGCTGAGTCGAGTCGACGAACTGACAGATCGAAGCGAGACGGTTGGGACGACGGGTGAGCAAGACAGTCGAGCGCGAAGAGGAAGCTATTGCACGGGGCCTGGATCCGAGCAGCTACCGGGCTCGAAGTCCTCCGGGGCCTGCAGGCCGGGAAGCGACTGAGCCAGGCTCTCGACGGTGCCGATCCGCCACTTGAGTTGGAGAGACTCTTCAGGAGCCGACAGATACGACCATCGTTCATCACGACGCCACCAAACCCTCGGCTTCTCGCTCCTCCAAAGCGCCCAGGTCTCGACGCGCGACCCGCGCTCGACAGGATCTCCGGCGTCTTCATCGGGCAATGTCCGCACCGTCCAGGTCCGGTCCTGGGCATCCTGAACGCTCCAGACGTTCGGTTCGCGTTCGTAGGCTCCCTTGGGCCGCGCCGGCAGATAGCCCAGTAGCATCCCTGGCAGCAGGTCGAAACTCAGGGGCCCCAGGGGCACAGTGGCGATCTCGACAGCACCGTCGAACTCGCAGTAGAGCTTCTCCCGGTCGTCCAGGAGCAGACCACGACTCCCATCCACGACCAGCCGAAACCAGCGCCGGCCGAGACGGTCCCGAGCCTCCAGCGAGTATCGGTCGGCACGTTCGAGACGCAGCACCATGAAGAGCGCGTAGTTGCCGTCTGGTCCGTCGTAGCTCATGCGCACGGTCCTCTGCGTCATGGCCTCCGACTCTCCGAAGTCCCAAAGCCCTTCAACCGGCGATGCGACTGCCACTGTCGACAGTGATTGCTCTGGCTCTTGCGCAAGCTGACCTTGCGCTGCATGCGAGGTCCAGTTCTCGCCTGCGACCACCTGGACGAGGAAACATGTCCAGAAGACCAGCACCCGATGGGACCAGCGTCTTTGGTGGAGGACCCGTGAAGACCTAGAGGGCTCGAGATCCTGTCGCTCGAGGCGCAAGTCGAGCTCGTGGTCGGCTCAGTTGCCGGTTGAACGTGGCCTGCGAAGCTCGAGGAGCTTCTGCTTCACCTTCTCGAGGTTCTCCTCGTCTTCGAGCTCAACCGCTCGCTCGTAGGCCGCCTCCGCGCGCTCGAGGTCTCCCAACTCGACGTAGACATCGCCGAGATGCTCCAGGATCGTGGCGTTGTCCGGTGTCAGGCTGGACGCCCGCTCCAGGTTCACCTTGGCCTCCTCGAACCGCCCGAGCTTGAACTGCGCCCAGCCGAGCGAGTCGACGTACGACCCGTTGTCGGGCTCGATCTCGACCGCCCTGCCGATCAGCCGAAGAGCCTCTTCGAGATTGATTCCGACTTCTGCCCACATATAGCCGAGGTAGTTCATGGCGGTGCTGTCCTCCGGGCGGATCCTCAGCACCTCTCGAAAGTAGACCGCCGCCTGCTCCGTGTCGCCGATCCTCTCGTGAGCCTGCCCCAACCAGAAGTTGACGTCTGCGCCCACCTCGTCTCCCGGAGAGCTGGCCAACGCGCGCTCGAGGTAAGGAATCGCTTGCTCGAAGCTTCCGGGCCCGGCGCTACGGCCGCCACCTTCGTTCACCGGCGCCACTTCGGCGCGGACCGGCCGCGGCTGCTCGGCTGG
>JANQPS010001211.1 GCA_028285365.1 Thermoanaerobaculia bacterium
GACGAAAACGCGTCGACCACGCCACAGGGAGGCACGATCGGTACCAGCGACAGAGCTGACGGCATCGGGGCCGATCAGGACCTCGTACTCCCCCCGATCGTGCCCGACTCGCAGAGTCGCGAGATCGCTCACTGCCGCCTCCCCGAGCGTTGGGTTGCTAGGCACTCACGAAAATGCATCTTGGCGACCCCGTGTCACTCCGAGGTCGGCGACTCGGACCCGGTTCCAGCCGAATCGTCACGGCCACCTTCACCGTCACGGTCACCTTCACCGTCGTCACGCCCCACGATCGTCGGACGACGGGCGACTCGAATCCCGAGGTCCTGGAGCTGGTCGGCAGAGACGCCGGACGGAGCCTCGGTCATGAGGCAAGACGCCGAAGCGGTCTTGGGGAACGCGATCACGTCACGCAGCGAAGACGCTCCCGCCATCAACATGATCAGGCGATCGAAGCCAAGCGCAATGCCGCCGTGCGGAGGCGCTCCGAAGCGCAGAGCCCGCAGCAGGAATCCGAAACGTTCTTCGGCTTCCTCCAGGTCGATGCCCAGCAGACCGAGAACTCGATTCTGAACGTCCTGGCGATGAATACGAATCGAGCCACCTCCGAGCTCGAGACCGTTGAGCACGACGTCGTAGGCCCGCGCTCTCACTGATCCCGGGTCGCTGTCGAGCTTCTCGAGGTGCTCTTCGAGAGGACTCGTGAAGGGATGGTGAAGGGCTTCCCACCGAGACTCGTCGCTGTTCCACTCGACCAGCGGGAAGTCCGTGATCCAGACGAACTCGTGACGACTCTCGTCGATGAGCTCCAGCTCCTCGGCAATCTTGAGGCGCAGCGCACCCAGGGATGCGGCGGCTACGGACTCGGACGCCGCTACGACGAGAGCGAGATCTCCCTCCTCGAGCTCCAGCTGCTGAGCAGCCTGCTCGATTTGCCCAGGCTCGAGAACGTCCTTGACCTGGAACTCGACGCCACCGTCTCGATGCTTGAGGGTCAGCACGCCCTGAGCACCGTACAGGCGCACAACGTCGGCCCACTTGTCCACCTGCTTGCGCGATGCACCGGCACCTCCGGGCACGCGCACGGCACGGATCACACCTCCTGTGGAAAGGACCGATTCGAAGACGCGAAACGTCGACGAGCTCCAGACCTCGGTGAGGTCTTCGATCTCGAGACCAAAGCGCAGGTCGGGTCGATCTGATCCGTAGCGTCGCATGGCGTGGTCGTAGGCCATGCGCGGGAAAGGCGTGCTCGGCTCGATACCCACCAACGGAAACAACCGCTCGAAGAGGCCTTCGATCAGGCTGAAGACGTCCTCTTCGTCGATGAACGACATCTCGACATCGATCTGCGTGAACTCGGGTTGGCGGTCGGCACGCAGATCTTCGTCTCGAAAACACCGTGCGATCTGCACGTAGCGTTCAAACCCGCTCACCATCAGGATCTGCTTGAACAGCTGAGGTGACTGAGGCAGCGCGTAGAAGCTCCCCTGGTGCACTCGGCTCGGAACGAGATAGTCCCGGGCACCCTCCGGGGTCGAGCGCGTCAGCATCGGGGTCTCGATGTTGAGGAACTCGTGCTCATCGAAAAACTTCATGGATTCCATCGTGACCCGATGACGGAGCGCGAGGTTGCCCTGAAGCTCCTGGCCACGGAGGTCGAGGAACCGATGACGCAGGCGCGTCTCGTCGCTGGCGTCACCGCCACCGTCGATACCGAACGGCAGTGGCTCGCTCGCCGCCAGGATCCTGGCGCTGTCCGCCACGACCTCGATGTCTCCCGTTCGGAGCTGAGGGTTGATCGCCTCGGGCGCTCGGCGCGCCACGACCCCCTCGACCGCCAGGACCCACTCGTGCCGAACTCCTTCGAGAGCTTGCGAGACATCGGCGTGCTCCTCGGGGCGCACGACCACCTGGACGCGTCCCGACCGGTCCCTGACGTCCAGGAACATGACACCACCATGATCCCGTCTGCGATGCACCCAGCCGCGTAGCGCCACGCGCTCCCCGACTTGATCGGCACTCACCGTGCCGCACTGTGTGCGTTTCATGATCTGCTCCTGAGCCACTCGCCGAGCTCAGCGCGTGGCGTCTCAAATTGTTCGTTATCAGCAAAATCTTTGACCGTGATCATCCCACTCTCGAGCTCACTCGTCCCCACGAGCACGACCCAACGCGCACCGAGACGATCAGCCCGCCCGAGAGCAGCCTTCATGGCGCGAGCTCGAAGCTCGGTCACGACATCGAGACCACCATCGCGAAGCTCTTCTGCCAGTTGGAGTGCTTCGACCAGGGTCTCGTCACCAATCGGGACGACCAGGACCGGAGCCGCTGGCCGTACGGCACTCCGGAAACTATCCGGCAAGACGTCGATCAGGCGATCCTGACCGATGGCAAAACCGATTCCTGGCTCCGGCGCCCCACCCAACTCGCTCACCAGGCCGTCATAGCGGCCACCGCCGAGAATTGCGTCCTGGGCGCCGAGCGCAGCCGAGGAAATCTCGAAGACCGTACGCGTGTAGTAGTCGAGTCCACGGACCAGCCGCGGCTCGATCTGATGCTCGACGGCGTGGCGTTCCAGTCCCTCACGCACCCGTGAGAAGTGCTGACGGCACTCCTCGCTCAGAAAACTCTCGAGCTCCGGGGCAGACTCCAGCAGTGCTCGCTCCGCCGGGTTTTTCGTGTCCAGAATGCGCAATGGGTTCGTCTCGAGTCTGCGCTTCGAATCGTCTCCGAGATCGGCCCGGTGCGGCTCGAGGAATTCGCGCAGCGCAGCGGCGTACTGACGCCTCGACTCGGCATCACCCACCGTATTGAGCCGAACGACGAGATCCTCGAACCGCAAACTGCGCAAGAAACGCACGAGCATCACCAGGAGCTCGACGTCGGAGTGCGGACCTTCGTCACCAATCAGCTCAGCCCCGATCTGATGGAACTGCCGATAGCGGCCACGCTGAGGACGCTCGTAGCGAAACTGAGGGCCGATGTAGAAGAGCTTGACCGGCGACGGCCATTCACGCATGCCGTGTTGCACGAAGGCGCGCGCCACAGCCGCGGTGTTCTCGGGACGCAGGGTCAGGCTTCTGCCCTTGCGATCGTCGAACGTATACATCTCCTTGCCGACGATGTCGCTCGCCTCACCGACCCCCCGCACGAAGAGGTCCGTACTCTCCATGACCGGAGTGCGGATCTCGCGGTAGCCGTACGAACCGAAGACCCGACGGGCATTGGTCTCGACGGCCTCCCAGACCGAGGTTTCCGGCGGCAAGAGATCGCGCGTCCCTTTGACGCTCTTGAGCTTCTGGCTCATCGCTCCTCCCTGGCAAAGACGTCGAGCCCCGCCCCCATGGTCTCGCGGTACTCGTCCTTGAGACGCACGTAGCGCGCGGCGTTGTCGAGGTTGCGCTCTAGATCTTCCTCACTCAACAGCCGCTTGACCCGAGCGGGGATCCCCATGACGAGCTCGCGGGAACGCACTCTCTGGCCAGGGGCGACAACAGCACCTGCGGCCACCTGGGCTCCGTCTTCGAGCACGGCTCCGTCGAGCACTCTGGCACCGATGCCGATCAACACCTGGTCCCCGAGCGTGC
>JANQPS010001212.1 GCA_028285365.1 Thermoanaerobaculia bacterium
TGCCGTGCCTGATCTCGAGTGTCGGGCAAGCGCGGCCGGCGGCGGCATGTATCAAGTCGATCAACAACGGACAGATGGAGACGGGGCAGGCGCTGCTGGCTACCGGCATTCCGGAGCTCTATGCGCTGACCGGTCTCGCCGGCGCGTTTCTCGTCATGGCGTGAGACCACCTGGCGGGAACGCCAAGGGAGCTTTCGTCGACGGGCTTCTCGGTTGCAGAGACAGGAGATTGCGGCAGCGTAGCCGCTCCGGCAAGATCGTCGCTTGGGTGCGGACGACGATCGAAGACGCTGGAGGACCGTTGGCTACCTGCTCTGCTGGTCACGACGACAGAAATCTACGATGACTTCCCTTCACCTCGAGACCCCCTGCTTCGAATCGCCGGCGCTGTCGAGTGCGGGGCGGCGGGTGTTTCTCAAGCTGGACGCACTACAGCCGCCCGGCTCCTTCAAGATTCGGGGCATCGGCTTCGCGTGCCAGGAGTACGCCCGCCGAGGGATCACCCGTTTCGTCTCTTCGTCCGGAGGAAACGCGGGCATTGCGGTCGCGTACGCCGGACGCCAGCTGTCGGTGCCCGTGGTGGTCGTCGTCCCGGAGACCACCACAGAGAGGGCGAAGGCGCTGATTCGGCAACAGGGCGCCGATGTGGTGGTGCACGGATCGTCGTGGCAGGAGGCCAACGACCTTGCGCTGTCGATGGTGGAAGCTACCGACGCGTTTCTTCATCCCTTCGATGATCCGCTCATCTGGCGCGGACACGCGAGCCTCGTCGACGAGGTTGTGACGGCGGGTGTCGCTGCAGACGCGGTCGTACTGGCGGTCGGCGGCGGCGGTCTGCTGTGCGGAGTGGTCGAGGGACTGCGCGCCAACGGTCTGGAGGACGTTCCCGTCGTCGCCGTCGAGACTCGCGGGGCAGATTCGCTGTCGCGGTCGATTGCAGCGGGATCTCGCGTCGAGCTGCCGGCCATCACCAGCATCGCGACGTCGTTGGGGGCAAGACGAGTGTGCGAGCAGGCGTTCGAGCTGGCCACCGATCATCCGCTTCGTAGCGTGGTGGTCTCTGACCGAGCAGCAGTGTCTGCCTGCATGCGGTTCCTCGACGACCATCGCCTGGTCGTAGAGCCAGCCTGTGGTGCCGCACTGGCCCCGGTCTACGAGCAGGCTCCCGAGCTCGACGACTACGAGACGCTGCTCGTGGTCGTTTGCGGCGGTGCCACGGCGACGCTCGAACAGCTCGAAGTGTGGTCCGAGGGACCATGATCGAGATAGGCACTGTGAGGAACCTGCGGGTGCGCCGCTCTGTTGTCTCGGTCTACCTCCTGGTCGGTGACTGCGTCGCTTGGGAGCTGGCCCGCTCGTAGAGGACTCAAGGCGGCGAAACGTCCGGACCGTACTGTCAGGGAGTCGACTGTCAGGAAATCGATTCGGCTCTCGACCTATACCTGCGAAGCAACGGACAAGAGCGCGACCATGCCGTGACCTCGTTGACGAGGGTTGGGTGTTGGTGAGCGGGGACCGGATCGAGTGCCTCGAGCCATCGGTCTGAGCAGCGAGGCCAGAGCCGCGGAGCCGCGCGCGTCACAAGGTGGAGCCTGGGCTCCACATGGGAGAGGAGCGTCTCGAGGATGCGCAACGGTCAAGGGAGAAGTGCGTCTGAGCCGTGTCGAGGAGTGGTCAGGCCTCACGTCGGGGTCCGCCTTCAGACGGAGTCCCACTGCAACGGCAAGCCGGAACACGACGGCGGTCGAGTCGACGGATGGTCGATTCGAGGTGTCCTTGCGAACGGTCTCGAGTCAGTAGCCGGCTGGCTCAGAAAAGAGCGGGTGTCATGAGACGGCCTCGGTACCGCGGCACGCGCAGCTTCTGTCTGCGCTGGTCGATACGGAGCCTGATTGGGACTACGAGGTAGCAAGGGGCTGAGGCCTCGGGGCATCGCGGTGGTACGCGTCACTAGTCGCGACAGGGCCAACACCTGCGGGCCGCAATGCGACTGCCTCGCCTTGGAGCCTGCGGAGTCGAGACCTTGCCAACCGGGCGTCGCTCGAGTCGCTCAATGGGTCCATCTTTGACTGAAGCCGGAGAAGGCCTTCGCGCTCATCCATCTCTGTCATGCCGAGGGGAGGCCGAAAGGAATGGACGAGCGCAGCGCGATCTTCGGACGGCCGGACCGAGGGACCTCGACCAGGACGCAGCGATGAGCCACCGCTAGACCGTCGTTGCGTTCCCCATCACCGCCACCCGATGGCCGGAACACGGCGTACACACCGCCACTCTTCGTGCGGAACAAGCGCTCTCACACAAGGGGCGCGCGGTCGCCGGAGGTCGAGCAGCAAGGAAGGTGTAAAGAATACTAGACACCATGTCCTAAATTCCTTACAGTCCCGGCATGACTGGTTCGCCGTCCGAAATCTCCTACCGTGAGAAGAGCGCCTGGATCCATCTGGTCTCGACGCTCTTGATCTCGGCGTTCTTCTTCCTGCACGTGCCGTGGACGTTGAGACCGAGAAGCAGCCCGGGGCTGGTGCATGGGCTGTTCATCTGCGTATTGGTCTGGGTGGTGGTTCAGGTCATTGCGCACGTGGTCGTTGCGCGAATGGCTCCAGACGACGCCAAGGCTCCAAAAGACGAGCGTGACCGCCTCATCGAGCTCAAGGCCGTTCGGATTGCTCGAGTGGTCTACATCGTCGGCTCGTTGTCTGCCGTCTCGCTGTTGCACGTCGGTGCGACGGGTCCGGCGGTGGGCTTCGGAGTCGTTTTCGCTCTGGTCGCCGGTGAGTTGGTGAACTACGGTGCGCGCATCGTCTACCACCGACGCGGCGTCTGGTAGTCGAGAGGCCGGTCCCGTGCCCCGTCCACCCATTGCCAACTCGATCCGTCGCCTGCGCTTCGACGCGGGCGAGATGACTCAACAGCAGCTTGCCGAGCGCATCGGCGTGACCCGGCAGACGGTCAACGCGATCGAGCTGGGCAAGTACTCGCCCTCGCTCGAAGTGGCTTTTCGCATTGCAGCCGTCTTCCAAGTACCCCTCGAGGACGTCTTCCAGTTCGAAGCGGCTGACGACTATCGCGACGACTAGCGACGCGACTCGGAACGCCAAGTCTCAATGGAGGACTCGTGACATGGATCTCTTCAAGTACGAGTTTGGTTACGGCTGGCTCTACAACTATGGGCACCTGCTGCCCATCGCGGTGTCGGGAGTGCTGCTGCTCGTCGCATGGCGATCGGAGTGGCCACGATGGGTGAGGGCCGTCGCCGGAGTTGGAGTCGCCTGGGGAGTTGCCGGCTTGCTCATCGTCCAGCTCGTCCTGCGCTTCAATCTGCCCATGATGCTGCCGACGGAGAGTTTCCTAGCCAGCGGTCAAGGAACCGTGCTCGACGGTGGCGCGGGCTCCGGGCGCTCGTCACTGATGGTGCTGTTGGAAAGGCCGCAGGCCAAAGTGATCGGAGTGGATCTCTACGAGGGTGACTACGGAATCGGCGACAACGGTCCAGAGCGACTCATGGCCAACGCTCGTCGCGCCGGTGTCGCCGAGCGGGTGGAGGCAAGAGTTGGCGATCTCCGCGATCTGCCGCTGGAAGACGAATCGTTGGACGGTGCGATCAGCGCGTTTGTCATCGATCACATGGGGCGCGAGAGCCGCGATAAGGCGTTTGCCGAGATCCATCGTGTGCTGCGCAATGACGGTCAGTTCCTGCTGGTCGTCGTCAACCCCGACGTCTGGATTCGCACCGCCTGGCCTTTCTTCGTCCACCACGGCTACTGGGGCAGTTCCGGGAGCCATGACCGGTGGCAAAGCGAGGTCGAGTCGGCGGGTTTCGAGGTCGAGGAACGAGACACGATTCCGGGTGCACTCTACGTTCTCGCCCGCAAGACGTTCTCGCCCGCAAGGTTGACGCGGGCGAGCAGCCGAGTCTCTCGAGTGACTCTCGAGCCGCTGAGGGCGCTCTCTGACTGAGTTCGCCTTGGATTGATCCCGCATCGAGAGCATGACCTCGGTGTCAGCGTTAGAGTCGTCACACTCATCGCATGACACTGACGCCTGGAACCCGGTTGGGTCCGTTCGACATCGGCGAGCCGCTCGGCAAAGGCGGCATGGGTGAGGTCTATCGGGCGCGCGACCGACGTCTCGGACGTGATGTGGCGGTCAAGGTCCTGTCAGACGAGCTCTCTGCTGACGAGCATCATCGTCGCCGTTTCGAGCGAGAGGCGAGAACGATCTCGCGGCTGCAACATCCCAACGTGGGTGTTCTCTTCGATGTCGGCCGGGAGGACGGACGGGACTATCTCGTCATGGAGCTGCTCGAGGGTCAGACGCTCGAGGAGCGCATTGCTAGCGGTGGACTGAGTGTCGACGAGACACTATCGATTGGACGGCAGATTGCGATGGGAGTGAGTGCTGCCCACAAGAGCGGTTTGGTTCACCGAGATCTCAAGCCCGCCAACGTGATGTTGACTCCCAACGGGGCCAAGGTAGTCGACTTCGGACTGGCGCGTGACGTCCCACCCCAGCCGTCGGAAGATGCCCTGAGCGCCCGCACTCAAACGGCCATCACGATGGGTGGCGCGATCGTGGGGACGGTTCCCTACATGGCGCCTGAGCAGTTGGCTGGGCAGCCTGCCAACGAGCGGACAGACATCTGGGCCCTCGGCTGCATCCTCTACGAGATGGCGAGCGGGCATCGCGCCTTCGATGGCGGCACGCCGGCCGAAATGATGGGTGCCCTCCTCGGCGAGACACGGCCGGACCTCTCGAAGGAGACGTCGGAGGTGCCAGGCGAGTTGTCCGAGCTGGTCAAGCACTGTCTGGAGCTCGAGCCGGACCGCCGGCCTGCCTCGGCTGAGGACGTCGCCGAGACGCTCGAGCTCCTCAGGACGTCGTCATCGTCGTCGCGAGTGCGGGCCGTGTCGTCCAGCGAGAAAACTGCGGGCATTGCAAGAGGTGCCACCTCGAGACTGCTTACCCTCGTTGCAATCGATCTGTGCAAGGCGACACAGCTGCGTTCCGAGCTCGGGGACTCCCCTGGTGGAGAGGTGATCGAAGAGGGCCTCAGCGCGATCCGTCGGACAGTGGAGGAGTTTGGCGGCGAGCAACTTGGCGGCTATGGCAGCGGGTTGCTTGCGGGTTTCGAGACCGTCAGTGACGCTGTCTCGCTTGCACTTCAGCTTCAGGCCGATCAAGGCAGCTCGGGAGAGCTCGGAGAGAAACGCTTCGGAATTCATCTGGGCGAAGTGACGCTTGGAGCGGACCCTTCAGGCGGGTCGGAGCGCCCTGTGAGTGGACAGGCTGTGCAAGGACTGGCTGTCGACATTGCGCAGCGGCTGATGGAGCTCGCCTTGCCTGGTCAGGTCTTGCTCTCACGCTCGGCGTCCGATCAGGCGCGGCAGCGCATGGCCAAGGGATCTGGCGACGTCCGATGGATGGCGCATGGCACCTACTCGTTACGAGGAGTTGGTGATGCATTGGAGGTCTCCGAAGTCGGCACCGCCAGCGCACCACTCGTGCCACCGCCAGATGCGGAAGCAGGCCGCCGCCTGATAGCGGAAGGGGATGAGCTCACCCTGGGATGGCGACCGGCCGTTGGACTCGCCGTTCCAAACCGGGCGCACTGGGAGCTGGCGGAGCAGCTCGGCGAGGGTGGTTACGGTGAGGTGTGGGTTGCCCGGCACCGCAAGACGGGGACTCCGAGAGTGTTCAAGTTCTGCTTCGAGGCTGAGCGCGTCAGGGCCCTGCAGCGAGAAGTGGTGCTCTTCCGTCTGCTGAAGGAGTCGTTGGGAGATCGCTCGGACATCGCCAGGATTCTGGACTGGCAGTTCGACGAAGCGCCTTACTTCCTCGAGTCCGAATACAGCGAAGGTGGCGACCTCGAGGACTTCATCGAGAGTCAGGGTGGTTTCGCCGGAGTTCCGCTCGATCAGCGAATCGAGCTGGTGGCTCAGGCGGCAGAAGCCGTTGCAGCGGCTCATGGGGTTGGAGTCCTCCACAAGGACATCAAGCCGGGCAACATCCTGGTGGCGACGAGGGAGCATGCAGGACCCCAGGCGGTCCTGACCGACTTTGGTATCGGGCTCGTGGTCGATCGTGGTGTTCTGGACAGCGGCGGTGTGACCGTCGCCGGTCTGACCCAAACGCTGCTTTCCACAGGCAGCGGCAGCTCTGCCGGCACGCCGCTCTACATGGCGCCGGAAGTCATCGCGGGCATGCGGCCAACGACGCAGTCCGATATCTATGCCCTGGGCGTGGTGTTGTTCCAGATGGTCGTCGGAGACTTCTCTTCGACGCCGGCCTCGGGCTGGGAGCGCCGGATCATTGATCCGTTGATCCGAGACGACATCGCCGCCTGTATCGACGGCGACCCGGAGCTGCGATTTGCGAGTGCAAGAGAACTCACTCAGAGACTGAGGAGCTTCGATCGAAGACGCTCGGAGCTCGAAGAGCAGCGACGGCGGGAGATCGCGGAAGCTGCGACCCGGCGACGACGTCGATGGCTCTTGGGGACGTCCGCTGCGGCGATCGGGTTGAGCGTCGTCGTAGCCGCTGTTGCGCTAAGGGAGAGCCGTCTCCGTCGCCAGGCGGTCGAGGATCGCTATGTCGCATCCATTCGATTGGCCCAGTCGCAGTTGCAACAAGGGAACTACACGGAGGCGCAGACGACTCTGTTGTCCACGCCGCCACATCTGCGGCAGTGGGAGTGGGGTCATCTCGTCAACCAGGCTTGGCCGGCCACCGAGTCGGTAGTGAAGGCCCCGATACCGGGGCAGACGACAGCTGATCTGTGGGATGGCGCGAGCTCGGTGGTGGTGGCCTCAATGCCCTATCACTACACAGCAAGCGTGGTGCGGTTCACTGCTGATGGCTCGGCGATCTGGCAGGAAAGGTCGGATACGCGAGTCCTAATGTCGCTCGACGAGGTCGAGCCATTGCGAGAGCTCCAAGCGGGTCGAGCTACGTTGTTTCAACCGAGCCACGACGAATCGATCTTTGCCGAGGTTGGTTGGGTGGACGGCACCGCTGTTGTTCGAGACCTAGAGAGTGGCGAGCTTCTTGCCGAGACTACGGGGCATGGGACCAGGACCTACAACCCAGTCTTCAGTCCGAACGATGACCTCCTCGTGACGACGGACCGCTCAGGGAGGCTGCGTGTTTGGAGTACGACCTCGGGCGAGCTCGAGTGCGAGCGCAGCGAAAGTGGGCGAGTTCTGCCGATCTACCAAACGACGTTCGTCGGCGAAACGGAGCTCTTGGTTCCGGGCTCCGACCAGACGGTCATCGAGCTCGATCCGCTGAATTGTGCAAAGAGACGGAGCATCCAAGGTCCGCCAGAACCCGACTACGAGACGATCCGCATCAGTCCGGCGGGGACTCTCGCAGTGAGTGTTCATACCCGCGACGGTGGCAGTCTCGGAGATGGGCATCCCAATCGTCCGCTCAGTCCGGTCTTCGTCTGGAGCACCCTCGACGGAGAGCGGCTGTACGACCTACCCCTCTTGCCCGGCCGCGGCTTCTCAGGCGTCCTCTTCAGTCCTGACGGGACGGTTCTGACGCTGAGCTACCGCGACGGCGCGGTGCAGCTGGTCGAGTCCAGCACCGGGAGGGTGCTCGCGACGTTCGAAGCCGGGTTTACGACGGCGTCGGTCAGTTCGTGGAGCCGAGACGGTACCCGAATCGCCGTGTCGCAGCTCAACGGACCCACGGTGATCCTAGCGCCCGGCTTGCCGCTCTCCGCAAAAGATCGATTCGAGGGACATGGCGAGGGTGTTCTCCAGGCTGTATGGAGTCCGGACGGTTCTCAGGTGGCCACAGCGTCGTTCGATCGTTCGGTCAAACTGTGGAATCCCAGGTCTCGGCAAAGCACCGCGGTGCTCCCACACGATGAGCCTGCGCTCGACGTGTCGTTCAGTGCCGATGGCAGCCTGGTCGCGACCGTCACGCTGGCGTCGACTTCTGTCTTTGACAGCTCGGACGGAGATCTCCTTCTGCGCGAGTCTCATCGCCAGCCGCCCGAAATCGACATCTATTCGAACCACAATCGGTTCACGACGGCCCGTCAGCAAATTCGGTTGGTGACTTTAGACAACCGGCGCGTCTTGTTGGCCAGAGGCTCGAGGATCGTAGAGGTGGAGTCGTCTGAGACCGTCACGAGGTTGGAAGACCCGATCATCGGCATCGCACCTTTGACGTTGGGCCCGAACGATCGGCTGGTGCTCGGAACAACTATCAACGAAAGCGCCTATCTCTGGGACGCGCAGTCCGGCGCCCGACTCCATTCGCTCGGTCAAGGGGTCCAAGGTGCGCAGTTTTCTCCTGACGGCACCCGTGTCGCGACGTATTCGATAGAAGGGCAACTCCAGCTGTGGGATGTCGAGACGGGCGCGCAGATCTTCGAGATTCAGGCCCACCAGGCTGGTGGCGGCGGCGGCCATCCGCGGTTTGATCCGCTGGGCGAGTGGCTGATGGTGGGGACATGGGATCAGACCGCCACGGTCTGGAGTGTTGCCGATCAGACTCGTCGGGCTACTCTTGCGGGTCACAGCGAGATCCTCGTCAGCACCATCTGGCATCCGGACTCTGATCGGCTCGTCACGCTTGGCTGGGATCAGTCGGCGCGAGTCTGGGATCTCGACGGACGAGAGCTGGTGTCGATCAACGAGATCAGCACCATGCACCAGGTGCGCTGGAGTCCGGACGGTCAGACCCTCTCGATTCCCCTGATGGACGGGACCGTCAAGCTCTACGAGAGCGTGCCCTGGCAGGAAGTAGAGCAGATGAGCGGAGAGTCTTTCGAGGCCAAGCTCGCTGCTTGGAGAGCCAGGTCGAACGCGTAGCCTGGCACCGAACTCTGGCACCGAACTCTGGCGCCACGCCTCGAACACCAGGTCTCAGACTCGAATGCGCCGGGTCTGCTGGCCGTTGTTTTCCCAGTAGGTCAGGCGTTTGGCGACGATCGGGTCGTCAGCGGTAGGTTGGACTGCGCCCCTGCGATCGACCGCTCGGGCGGTGAGGCTGTGCTCTCCGGGACCGAGGCCCTGCGCATCGTAGTGCCAGAACTTCCAGGCAAAAGGCTGGTCTGCTCCCTCGTCGATGACAGCGGGACTCCACGGAGAGTCGTCGATCCTGACCTCGACGCGCTCGATCTCTCCGCCCCATGCCGCACCGTAGATGCGGTGGCGATCGTCGCTTCTGGTGACTCGAGCGAGTGCCGACTTGAGTAACGTGCGGCCCACGACCTTCTGGGTGTAGACCGACGAGCCGCCCGGCCCCTCCTCCTCGCGGACGGTCACGTAGTCGCGGGCCATGAACCGTCCGGCGTAGCGGGTCGACCAGAGCTCGATCCGATCGAGCCACTTGACGTTGGCGACGCCGTACCAGCCCGGAGCGATGAGGCGAACCGGAAAACCGTGAGCCTGTGGGAGCGGCTCGCCGTTCATCTCGTAGCAGAGGATGTTCTCGGGCGCGAGGGCATCCTCGACCGACATGCTGCGGGCGAAGTTTTGCGGAACGGTCTGGCGAGCGAACTCCTCTTCGCCGGCGTCACGACCAAAAAACACCACCTCGATGCCGTCGTGGCGAATACCGGCACTCTCGAGCAGTGGCGCCAGCGGGGTGCCAGTCCACCTGGCATTCCCGAGTCCCCCCACGAACCAGGGGAAACCGTGGTTGCCTGCACACTCGAGCGTGAAGGTCACCTCCTGTTTCGGACGCGACTTGAGCTCCGACAACGACAGCAAAAGAGGACGTTCGACGAGCCCGGAGATCCCGAGTCGGTACGCCTCGGGATCGATCTCTGGTTGGTCGTAGTGCGAGACCTTGAAGAACGATTCGGTGGGACTCAACCACTCTGAGAGATCGTTCCAGTCGACGCCGTTGAGGCTCTCGAGCTCCTCCGTCGGCGGATCGGGCGGCTGGTCGAGGAACGGCACGACCGTCTCGCCGGCGCTCTCGTTCCAGACCTGGGCGAAGAGTCCGAGCTCGAAGAGCTTGGTTGCCGCGAGCCCGACGCCGGCGCCGAGCGCGACATCGCGCCTGGTCATGGTCCGCTGGGTAGTGCGTTTGGCCATGCTGGGACTCCTTCCGATAGAGCTCGGAGTCGTCGTCGATGTGATTCGGATTCGGTGACTGGGAGTGTATCGCCGGCCTGGGAGTGAGGTCCTTTGAGGTGGGCGGTCGAGGTCTGGCTGTGGGGTGCTCAGTCCGGTATCGGGACCTTGCGCAGGAGCTCGTCGAACCAGTTCTGCACCACGATCAGCTGAGCCGAAGGCCTGCGCTCGATGGCGATGATGGCGTCCCCTTCCGGAGTCACGTCCCAGGAGCTGCGGTCGTCGGTGGCGTGCTCGAGGAACATCTCTGGTTGAGAGAAGCTTCCTGTTTCTGGGTCGAAGCGAACGGTGTAGACGTGGTTGGTAAGACCAAGGAAGAGCTTTCGACCATCGGCTGACCACCGGTTGCCATACCCGAGCGTGACGATCTTGTCGATGTGATCGGTGTCGGGAAAGGTGGCGATGCGAACCTCGAAACCCCGTCCTCCAAGGGTCGTGTAGGCGATCCACTTGCCGTCCGGAGACAGGGCCGGAAACGTGCCTCGGACACCGGGTAGCTCCTTGAGCGTTCCGCTCGCGAGGTCGACGGTGGCGAGAGTGAAGTCAGAGGCGACCAACAGGTGGTCTTCCGTTGTCCAGCCTCCGAGAACGCTGAGGCCGTGGTCGATGCCGAGCGGGTTGGTAACGAGCCTCAGGCTT
>JANQPS010001219.1 GCA_028285365.1 Thermoanaerobaculia bacterium
AGTCGCCGTCTGCAGCTGGGGACCGACGCTTTCGGTCGAGGGAAGGAAGTTGGCCCACCAGCCGCCGCCGCTCGGACAAGAGGTCCGCATCGATCCTCGTCTCGATGTCCGGCGTCGCGCCGAACAGACGGTCGATCGTGCTCCGAGCCCTTCCGCGGTCGCTCATTTGGAACGCAGCAGCAAGATGATCGTGGCGAGCTCGATTTGACGGCGCCTGCTTGGCGAGCTCCAGTCGGAGGCTCACCAAGCGGTCGTAGTA
Organism: Thermoanaerobaculia bacterium; assembly: GCA_028285365.1. GTDB lineage: Bacteria > Acidobacteriota > Thermoanaerobaculia > Multivoradales > Multivoraceae > JANQPS01. The sequence goes on from JANQPS010001219.1 coordinate 260, forward strand.
CATCTGCTTGGTGGAGAGGAAGCGGGCCCGGTTGCCTTCTCCTGCCACGCGAAGACGGACCGATTCGATCTGGTCCACGACTTCGGTGAGCGAGTCCACCGCTGCGGTCAAATGACCTGTCGCTGTCTCGAGTTTGGCGCGAACCTCGAGGGCGCGTGCCTCGTTGAGCGGGTCGCCACTCTGTGCCGCCAGCTCGATCGCGGCCTGGATTCTCGAGTCGCCACGCTCGGTTTCTCCCCGCTCGATTTCGATCTCCGTCAGGGTCAGGAGCGCGCCAACTTCGCCTCGTTGGTCCTTGACCGCGCGCCACAGCTCGAGGCCCTCCTCGAGCAGCTGGATCGCTCGGGCTCGGTCACCATCCGCGAGCGAGACCTCGGCCAGCGACGTCACCGTGTAAGCCTCTCCGCGTCGGTCGCCGATGTCTTGACGCAACAGGCGAGCGGCTTCCAGAGCTTCGCGGGCTTCGCTGAGACGTCCAAGCTCCTTGAGCACGTGTCCACGATTCGACGCAGCCCAAGACTCGAGTCTGCGCAGGCCAAGGTCTCGAGCCGTGGCGAGAGACTCGTCGTATGCCGCGACAGCCCCCAGCTTGTCGCCCAGGGAGGAGAGTGTCACCGCCAGGTTGAGCCTCACCCACGCCGCGCCTGATCGGTCTCCGAGCGCGTCGAGCAGCTGGAGCGCCTGACGGTAGTAGTCCAAGGCCGACTGTTTGTCGCCGGTCTTGTCGGCAACGCTGCCGAGGTTGTTCAGCAGCGTGGCGTACATGCTGTTGCGGTGCTCGCCCAGCGCCTCGAGGGCTCGCTCGAGATAGCTCAAGGCCTCATGTGAACGTCCCGTGTTGTCGAGCTCCACGCCAATGTTGGACAGCGCCGCGGTGGAGTTGTAGGTCTCGCCCAGCCTCTCGAGCGCTTCCAGTGCGCCCCGGTAATACTCCAGAGCTTCATCGGACCGACCGAGGTCGCTCAAGGTCGCGCCCGCTGAGTTGCTCGCTAGGGCCCAGGTGCTGAGGTCTCGCGACCGCTCGGCGAGCTCCACTCCGCGGAGTTGATGACCAAGGGCCTCTTCCAGCTCTCCTTGCTCGGCGAGCCACTTCCCCAGCTCGTAGGCTGTGATGGCACGGGCATGATCGAGCCCCAGCTGCACCTGAACGGCGTCAGCCTCGCGAAGCCGAGTGGCCGCTTCACCAAACTGGTCCAACTTGGCCAGGAGTCGCCCGGCATAGACCAGAAGAAACGATCGGAGCGCGTCGTCTCGGCCGGAAGCGCGTAGGTCCGAGGCTGCATTGATCAGTCTCTGCACGTGCACGTCGCCACTCGTGTTGGTCTTGTCGCGACCCTTGAGCCAGGCAAAAGCCGCACAGAGCGAACGCTGCGCGAACTTGACGGCTCTGATGCCCTCTCGGCGGTCGCTGGCGCGCAGAGTCATTTCGTAGGTGCTGACCGCCCTCTCGCCGGCCAGTGATCTCACGGTCACGAAATGCGTCGTCTCTGCAGGGCTTTCGGCAAACAGCCACAAGGCTTCGGCGCCATTCGAACCGGTTGGCGACTGCCACACGCACGGCTCGCCCTCGGCTTCGGTGGCGTGCAGGAACTGGAGATCGCCTCCATCCTTCCGAAGCTCAAGGCGTGCGAGCTGCCCAGGGGCGAGCTCAATACGGTAGGAGTGTTCTTCGTCGTGGCTCAGCGACCGTGAGATCGGCTTCTCGAAGGCAACCTCAGTTGCGTTCTGAGCGCTCGCGGCCGCAGTCAGAGCCAAGCCGATTCCGAGAATGAGGCGAGCAAGAGCGCCCCTACGGAACAAGACGTAGCCTCCACTGGGCTGACGGCTGGTCCCCGACGATGACGAGCTCAGTCTCAGAAGTGTCCTTAGCTTTTTGGCCTGGTAGCCGAACGGCAATCGTGGCTGCGTCGTCTGCGACGGCCGAACCGGACCACATCGTCACGCCGGTCGTACTGCGTTCGAGGACCAGCTCAAAAGTGCTGCCCGCCGAGACCGGGGGTAAATGGAGAAGGAGAACGACCTTCTCTGCGCCGCCGAGATCGAGGACTCCTGTTTCGTCTCCGCGAATCGATGCGAGTCGAAACTCCCTCAGCACGACTTCTCCCACGGAGGCTGCCGCCAACCGTGCAAGGCGTCGTTCTGCATTCCACCAGCCTGAGAAGGCTAGGATGGCCAGGAAGGTGGCTGCGGCAGCGACGAGCCATCGCGTCGCGGCGGTCCGGGGTCGGTCCAAATCGAGAGAGGACGGATCAAAAGAAGCCAGATCGAAAGAAGACGGCTCCGTCAGCGATTCTGCATGCTCGGGAGCCTCTACAGATAGCGACAGCGCGAAGCGCGAGCATGACGGGCAGAGTGAAAGATGCTCGAGAACCTCGTTGTGCTCTCGCTCGCCGAGCTTGCCCGCGACATATCGCTCCAGCTCAAGACGTTCCGGATGATCCTCGGGTGTCAACGATTCGAACAAGAGATCTCGAACCTGGGATCGAGTGGGACCGCCGCTGGTCATGAGAGATGGGGCCCGATGTCGTGATCTGTGAGGCCTCGTTTGCGCAACAATGTCCGCAAGGCCTTTCTGGCTTGGCTCAACGTTGCCTTGACGGTCCCCGTAGCGATCTTCATCTGCACCGCCGTTTCAGCGTGGCTGAGTCCTTGAAGACGAAACAGCATGCAGCGTCTTTGTTGCGGTGGCAGTTCTTCAAGGCTTTCTTTGAGGAGAGCGGCGATCTCACGAGCTGATGCGGACCGCTCAGGGCCGGGGCGATCGTCCACGAGTTTCGGATTCGAAGGCTCCAAGGGCATCTCGTGGCCACCGTGGCGACGGCGAAAGCGGTCGCGGACCTTGTTTTGCGTGACCGTGCGAAGCCAAGCTTCGAAGTACGAAACCTCCAAGCGTCGCCGACTGCTGTGAACCGCTTTGAAAACGTCCTGCACCACCTCATCGACGTCTTCGGTTCGCAGAGCGTGTGTTTGGACGATCGCTCGAACAAAGCCATGCCAGTGCTGGTATACCTGGTAGAAGTCAGCCTCCTCCCCGGTTTCCAGCCAGGCTTGTGTGACCTCGAGGGCCGTGCTGCCATCCCAACGACTCAATCGCGAGACCTTCGAAGCCAGTATTTTCCAGACTCGATGGGTAAGAGTAGGTTGAACGCCTAGACGGGAACGTAACAGGTTCGACGGACAGCGCAACGAGATTGCACGCGCGACGTCGCTTTTGTGCACACCAAAACCTCGCAGCAACACACGCCGTCTCGGGTCGACGTCCGCGAGAGAGGGTTTCGGAATGCCCGGCTTGGGGCGAGAGACCTCTCTCGAGGCGGCCTATGCTCGCAAGCTCGAGCCTTTGCCCAACCATTCGTCCGCTACTTTCCGGGTAGCGGTGGCACGAGCTCCCAGATCCTTCTGCCGCGTCGCTCCAACCACTGCCGGAGGGCTGAAAACAGGCGGGGGTCGGTTTCCCGGAGCTCTCGTTGACCGGCTCGCCTGGCGGCGACCAACGGTTGCCAGTATTGCTCGAACCACTCGAGACTCGACAGCTCTGTGTTTCTGCGACCGGGGTAGAGAGGGATCTTGTCGAGCTCCTGCTGGGAAAGCGACGGAGCGAGCTCGGTTGGCAGGACCTGGGCAAGTCGCGAGCGGACCGATGCCAGTTCCCGTCTTTGTTCCGCGAGCTTCTTGAGTGCGGACTCTGGACGGCGGAAGGGAATGGCGACGTAGGGTACTTCGACGGCTGGTGAACGAGTCGTCTGCGAGCGCCAGATGGCCTTCTTCTGCTTCAAACTGAGTGGGCTCATAGGCTCCGTCGCCGCTTGAACACCGATCCTTGCTCCAAGAGTGAGTCGAGGAGCTGGGGCTGTTTCTTCAAGAGGTCTTCGCACTCACCGGCAGTTGCGCAGCCATCGAGGATCGGCTGGAGCATGCGGTGGGCTCTGGCCAGCAACGTGTTGCGCAAGTAGCCCCGAGCGAAGATCTGGAGAGCTTGCTTGTGAGCGGACTTCTGCAGCTGACGGCCTCGCTTCGTTCGCGCGGCCGACTTGTCCTGTAGCAGCTCCTTGCCGTAGCACCAGACAACTCGATTGAACCAATGAGCGAAGCGTGGATAGGCGACGCCCGAGGCGAGGTGGACCTGCACGAGATCATCGTCACCGAAGATCATCTGACGGATCCACTCCTCGTAGTCGATATCGAGCCCGCTTCGCTCGAGGAGCTGCTCCTGCTCGTAGCAGAACATCAAGTACTCGTAGATCCTCTGGATCATGATGACCCGGATGATCTCCTCTTCGGCGGCGTCACCCTGCTGCCCAAACTGCTCCCACAAAACGGCGTGAGCACCGCGAACATGATCGTCGGAGATTTCGCCGATCCATTCGAATCTGCGAGCTCGCTCCGTCCAGGCCTGGATTCGGGTCTGCCTCTCGGTTGCCTCGGTGATCCGGTTGATGGCCGCCATGAGGTCGCCACTCACCTCGGATTTGGCACAGGGGTCGCCGTCTGGGTCTTTCTTGGTCATCTGGGCTCGGGCCACGATCGACAGCAGATGCCAGCGCGCGGGATTGGCAGAACCGACGCGCGGGCTGACCTCACGATCGTAGCTCAGGAGATGAGAGTCCAGGTTTGCTGTCTCGTACCAGGACAAAGCGCCGCCGAAGCCGGTGGCCGCGAGCTGGCCCTCACCGCACACTCACGAATTGGGGCGGCCGAGCGGTCTCCGTTCGCTGATCGCGGTCCCGTCCGAGGCCCGAAGATGAAGCGCCTCGGTGTAGAAGCGGCGTTCGTGATGGGGCGTCTGACGAACGACCTGCGCAAGCTGTGGCCCTTGGATCTCGGCGAACTCGTGCTCTGGAAGTGACATGGCGACGCGAAACGGCTCGATGTCGGCTGCGGCCGTCAGGACCCAACCGTGCCGATCCTCACAGAGATCCGTGAAGCCATTGACTGACAGATGGGGCCAGATTCGGGAGTCGCGTCTCGTGTCGCCGAGCACCGGCACGGGCTCTCGAGTCGACACGAGGTGATTTGCCTCGAGGGTCACCTCGATGAGCGCGCTCATCAGCCTGCGGAACAGGCCCTTGCGCCGGCACGAGGGAAGGATCGCGAGCTTGTTCAGCGAGAGGATCGAAGGCTTCCCCCTTTGTCGGATCAGCCTCTTCACCGAAGTGGCGACTGCGCCGGAGTCATAGGCACCGCGATAGTTGATCGATTCGATCGCGTCGGCGAGGGGGCCAACCCACGCGTCTCCGAAGCCAAGGATCTGGTCGTCCTGTCCGAGAAGCAGAACTCCAGACGCAGCCTTGCAGTACCCAAGAACATGCTGCGCGAACAGCTCAGGGTCGAGATAGAGCTCAGTGAGGCCGTGTGCTGCATCGACCGGGCACCGCACCAGTAGGGGTCCGTCTTCCTCAAATCGTTCGAATGGCAACCACTCGCCCCGCCTCAGAGTCGGATCTTTGGAAGACGAGCTCCAGGCCTCTTCGAGCGACACCAGGGCACGGCAGCTGAGGTCTTGGCAGACAGCGTACTCGCACACTCCGCGATGACCCCAGACGTATCGCTGGAGCCGCACGTACTCTGCGAATCGGCCCTCGTCGTGAATTCTCTCTAGGTTTGGGTAGGCCCGGATTCTCAGTCCGTCACCCAGCGGGATCTCCAAGGCGGCGGGTGAGGCGTGGTGGCGGAGGTTCATCGTTCTTCTCCGCTGCTCGCGGACCGAGTCAGGCCGACCGCGTAGCGCTCGAGGACATTCACGCCGAGAACGTAGTCACCTTTTCTCAGCGATCTCTCGGCAGGGAGAACCACTCCCGGAACGCAGGTGAAGCCAGCGGCACTGAGGAGCCGATGGGGATGGGTGTCATACCGGGTCTCGCCGAGCGTGAGGAACCCGAGGGTCTCGCGAGGGAGGTTGTTCCAGAAGAACTCTTTCACCATTCCCCGAAAGAGTCCCCGACCTCTGCTCACTCCTCGGCGAAGAACAAAACAGTTGTGGATCAGGATGGGAGTGTCCCCTGGAAGAGAGGCACTTTTGGATGCGTGACTCGGGAAATGGCGCGCCACGACCTTTGACACTCGGTTCTGGAACTGGGACCACGATCGTGTGTGGCGCTCCTTCTCCGACCAGGCACTGTACGGATAGGCGAGACGCCACTCGCTCTCGAAGGCTCCACGAAGAGTCGTGCGATAGCCATAGGTCAGGCCGATGAGCTCTCCGGCCCGCTCGCGCTCGTGGGTTTCTTCTCTCTCGAGCCGGATCGTCGTGAGCCACGCGTTGCTTCGCAGGGTCGTTCTCAGTTTCTCGTAGGTCGCCCAAGGGTGGTGGAAGTGGACCATCCTCTTGTGACACCGCTCGCAGTAGGGCAGGCGCGGGTCGTCGAGGAGTCGATCGGCAGTGACGAACTGTCCGGGTTCCAGGCCGTAGGCCTCGATCGCCGAGACTCGTGCGCCAGTGGGTGCTCGAGGGTCGCAGTCGGGGCAAAACGCCCACTCGTCCCAGTCGTTGCAGAAGGCTTCGAGGAAGAGCTCGGTGACCTCACGGACGAGGTCGTCGGTGATCGAGGCGGAGTCGAGGTTTTCTGTACGAAAACGCGTCGGTAACGTCGCGGTGGCGGTTGACGGCAACTCTGAACGTGGCTCGAGCCCAACAGGCGCCTTCTCGCCTTCGGTGTGGTAGCCGACGTACATCGGGCCGGGCCGGCCGTTGAAGCCAGCGGGCCTTCGTTGCCACGGGCCTGCGCGAAACCCGCCGCCTTGAGAGTCCGTGTAGGCGCCGGCCGAGTGGAGGAGGAGACCATCGCCGCTGGCGAGGTCACTCGGGAGATCGATCAGGCTACGGAAGCGATCGCCCGGGTCGCAGGTGGGTCCGTAGATTTCCCAGCTCGATTGATCGGTGGAAAGCGCGCTGCCCTCCCTCGAGAGCGGCTCGAAGTCGAACTGGACACCATGGATGACGTGATCGCTGAAAGTGTCGAAGAGGCCGCAACCGAGAAACAGACGACAAACGGAGCGATCCACCTTGAGGATTGGAGCCAGAAGAGTGATTGCCGGAGCCGCGATGGCCCGACCGAGCTCGAGCACGATCCGTGAATCATGGCAAAGCCCGAGGGCTCCCGCGGCGCCGGCCTCGAGAGCGGCCTTGATGGTTGTGATGGACTCTCGGGTTGTCCGGTCGTCCCGCGCCACGGGTACACCGCCGCCCAGGTTGAGAGTGTGCACTCCGCCGACTGACCGAGCAAACTGACAGGCCCCTTCGGCCGACTGAGCCAGCGCTCCGGGGTTGATGAGCTGAGAGCCGGGATGGACGTAGAGACCCTTGCGGAACCCGATTGCCCTCACTCGCTCGATCAGCGCTCGAGCGAGTCGAGGGTCCGCTCCGAAGCGCTCACTGAACGGAATCTCAGCGCCAAGTGTTCGCTGGCGGAGTCGCACGCCGGCCTCGACGTTCTGCCGTGGTCTCCCGACCTCGGTACAACACTGGGCCAGGAGGTCGAGCTCTTCGTGGTCTTGGACGGCAAAGCGCTGGACGCCCAGACGCAACGCGGAGCAGACGTTCGCGAACCCCTTGTGGTCGTAGTTGTAGATCACGTCGGCGGAGGGAACGACACTGCGTAGCAGCTCGATCTCGCCAAGTGAGGCACAGTCGAAAGTCCGCACGCCCGACTCCCAGAGAATCTGGAGGAGCTCACACCGCGGGTTGGCCTTGATCGAGTAGGCGAGCGTGAGCCGCGGCTGCCCAGATTGAAGGCGCTCAGCGAGACTGGAGGCATTGTGCTGGAACCCAGCCAGGTCGACGATCTGAAAGCTCTGAGAGGGGTGAGAACGGAGGAGCTCCCGGGCGACCTTGACGGGGCTCGCGAGTTTCGGCGGGACGCTCAAGATCCACATGTCGGTCTCGTGGGCGACGTCTCGCTCGGTCGGTATTCGACCACTGGAGCGCTTGTCGCTCCAGAATGGGGCGGGGGCTGATTGATCGATTCGAAGGTCGGCGTGGGTTTCCGCCAAGGCGAGATCCGTTGTGCTGGACACGTTGGCTCCTTTCCGGGACACCACATCTCGAGGAGAGGCTCCCGCTGGGCGCCTCGTCGTGGTCTACCTCTCTCATCGCATCCAACCGTGGGGTGGGTTAGTAGAAACTTCGAGATGTGGTCGCCGCCGACGATTCTTGGCGCCTGCCGAAGGCAGCGCGGCCGGCACGATCTGGGACAAACGACCGGCTCGTGGGGCTCGCGAACAGGGTGTCTCGTCGTCTGGAACCTTTTCGCCGATTCCGGGTCTGAGGCTCACGTTGACGTGTCAACGTCAGTGGGATCGCTCTATCTAGATGGTCTAGACGTCACACGGACACGTCACATCAAAAAATCACCCGGACCGAGCCCATCTCTGCCCGTCACCCTTTCGTAGTCGGAGATCTCCAACATGCGCAAACCCCCGTTCTTCAACCTTCTGCTGTGTCTCGTGGTCTCGCCTTCTGTGCTGTGGGCAGACGACTGGCCGTCCTTCCGAGGCCCCTTTGCTCGTGGTGTGGCGGACGAGCAGAACCTACCGCCAAGCTGGAATCCGGCAACGGGCGAGAACGTCCGCTGGAGCCAGGACATCCCGGGCTCAGGCCACGGTTCGGTGGCGGTGGTCGGCGGCAAGGTCTACCTGATCACTGCAGTGACCGATGGCGAGATGCCTTTTGCTCTCGGTGACGAGCGCGGGTCGATGCCGAAAGACGCGGAGCTGCAGTTCTCGTGGCGGCTGTACAAGCTGGATGCCAAGACTGGGGCGGTGGACTGGTTCAAGGAGGCGTACTCGGGAACGCCGCGGGCCAACCGGCATCCGAAGTCGTCGCAGGCGAATACGACGCCGGCGGTGGCGGAAGGCGCGGTGGTGGCGATCTTCGCGTCGCAGGGAATGGTGGCCTACGATCTGGACGGCAACGAGCGCTGGCGCAAGGACCTGGGAGTGCTGGACCCGGGCCTGTTTGGTGACTCGGGGTCTCAGTGGGGGCACGCGAGCTCGCCGGTGATCCACGAGGGCCGCGTGTTCATCCAGGTCGACCGCCACAGCGGCTCGTTCATCACGGCCTACGAGCTCGAGACGGGCGAGGAGATCTGGCGTGTCGACCGGCAGGAGAAGCCGGTCTGGGCAACGCCGACGATCCACGTCGGCGACGATCGCGAGCAGCTGATCGTGGCGGGTGGCGACTTCGATCGCGGGCTGGATCCGGCGACGGGTGAGGAGCTGTGGCGCTTCGCGCGCGATCTGCAGGTGAAGACGCCGACGCCGTTCGTGGCAGACGACCTGGTGGTGCTGGCGGGTGGTTACCGTGGCCAGGCACTACACGGCTTGAAGGTTTCGTCAGAAGGGGTCGTCGAAGGTGACGAGCTGGTGTGGACCTCCGAGAAGGGCGGGCCGTACACGTCGACGCCGGTGGCTTATGGAGGTCGGCTCTACTTCGTGCGCGACACGGGGATCTTCAACGTGCTCGACCTGGGCACGGGCGAGAACATTCATCGTCGTCGTTTGAACGACACGTTTTCGGCGTCTCCGGTGGCGAGCGACGGTCGCGTGTTTTTTGTCAGCGAGACGGGTGACGTGCACGTTATAGGCGCGGAGCCGCCGTACGAGTCGATCTCGACGGTCGAGATGGGCGAGCCGTGCATGGGCTCGCCGGCGATTTCGGATGGAACGCTGTTCTTGAGGTGCCGGAGCCGGGTGTGGGCTGTGGGAAGTTGATTGGGACGTCCTGAGTTTGTCGGGAGGGGGGCCTTGCAGTGCCGGTCGCGGGCAACGTCGGTGGCGGCAATAACGGTAGTGCGCTGGTTTGGTGTCGGCCGGGTCGAGGTCCCTCCCTCCGGCCGGGTGATCATTGCGCTGCGGCCCGACATCTCTCCCGGCCTCTGGTCGGGATGACATCGGAAAGGTCTTGGTCGAACGGCTGTCGTCCCAGACGAGGAGTCCAGACATGACATCGGAAAGGGTGTTGGTCGCTAGCCGTTCGGTCGGTCAGGTGGCTCGATCATGAGGGTCGGCACTCCCGCGGTGCCGTTTCTGACCGTAAAGACGCGCGTGCCTGGGCGTCTGCCTTTGCGGACCTCTGAGACGTCGAGACCTGCGCCTGCGAGGCGCCCTCTCGCCTCATCAGCGTCAGCGACCCTCCATGAACAACCCCAGAGGGAGTCGCGAGTGCTCGGCGCGTTGTCGCCTTGCGAATCGAGAGGGGATTTGGCGTCATCCGATCCGATGCGCGACGCAATCTCGAGGGTCAGGTCGCCGACCTTGCAGAAGATGAGCCGGACGCCCCACTGAGGGAACTCGCGGTCGACGGCGACGCGGATGCCGAGCTGGTCTCCGTAGAAGTTGCGGGTTGCGTCGGCGTCGCGGCTGCGGATGACGACGTGATCGAGGCCGATGACACCCCCGGCCGGTGGCGACTGGGCCTCATCAGGGTCGCGAGTCCAGAGTCCACCTGCATCGGCGTCTGCGATGTGGATCGGAATGTCGCCAGTCGCTTCGGGGACGAGCGGGAACTGGTGCCAGATAAAGGGCTGAGGTGTCGCGTTGTCAGCGGAGAGCTCGTGGCGCGAGCGGGGTGCGTCAGCCAGGCCTGACGCGTCGAGCGCCTGATGGGTGGCGTCGACATCCTGGGCCTGGAACACGAGAGCGGCGAGCCCTGAGGCGGTATCCGTTGACGCTGTACTGCGGACTTCAAGGGTGGTGTTGCCGACGTGAAAGAAGGCGTGGCGACTAGCCTGGGCTGCGGGCTCGTGGGCGAGTACGGGTCTCGTGGCGAGCAGGGTCTCGTAGGCCCGGAGGGTGGCATCAAAAGTCGACGTGTCGAGGATGAGCCGCTGGAGGTGTTCGAGCATGGAGCTACGCTGTCACGGGAGTGGGGCTGCGTCGAGAGGCACTCCGAACGGCTCTCCTCCCGTCACTCCTCTTCCCCCCTTCCGTCACTCCGAGCGAAGCGAGGAGTCTCTCGACGACGGTGGCAGAGCGCTCTCGCCACCGACGAGCGATCGCGCCACAATTGCTGAACGAGCGTGCTGGACGAGCCGTCCGCAACCCTGCGGACGGTTTAGTGACGTCCCCCGATCCCGCCGAGAAGCTCGACAGATCGACGACCGGCAGGGTTCGTGTTGAAGAGTGGATTGGGGAGGCTCGACCCCCGGCGCAGCAGTCGCCTACCGGACACGAAGAGGTCGCCGTCGTCGGGATTGGTGAGTCGTCGGTAGCTGCGCGTGAACCCTTCCGGATCGTTGCAGAACATCTCGCTGCGACGCTCGTTGTCGCGCTGAATCCGCCAGAAGTCCCGGTCGATGTCCCGGATCTCGTGATCGACGAAAACCTCGGCTCGCAGC
>JANQPS010001263.1 GCA_028285365.1 Thermoanaerobaculia bacterium
GGCTCCTCGATGTACGAGCGCAGCATGATCGAGCGCCGTAACGCCTTCACCAAGCGCATGGTGACGACCGGATTCCTCGAGTCCTGATCACAAAACGAGGGCGGCCCGCGACCGCAATGTCGGTCACGGTCAGCTCGACGTAGCCGATAGGCTGCTGGCGCAGCGATCGTCATTTCGAGTTGCTCCCTTGATCGAGCATGGCGTCGAGCTCGAGGCTCTCAATCATCGTAGCCCGATGCTCACCGTGGAGCTTCGTACTCAGCACCCCTGCGACCCGACCGACGACAGGCACGACCGCGATCGGGCTTGGCACCTTGCGCTCTACTCTGTGTGCGAACAACTCGAGAACGCCCCATGAAACCCCAACTCCCTTCCCACGTCTGTCGCAGAAGTCATAGCACCAGCGGAGGTTGCCGAGGTCGAGGCTGAAATCGAGGCGCAGATGGCCCGCGCGCGAGTTCGGCATCGAGCCCACCCATCTCGACTCGCACATGGGAGTGCTCTTGCTGAACGCTGCGCTGCTCCAAGCGCTGATCGACGTCGGAGAGCGGCACTCGCTACCCGTCATCGTGCCTCCGCGGTTGAAAGACTCGCCGTGGATCAACGAAGTTGACCTACGCAGCAACGCGTTCTGGCTAGAGAGCCTCTCCGAGTCCTGCACGAGGTCCTGAGCCATTATCCTTGAGTCATGGGACTTCGACCGGGCGACTTCTTGGGTCACTACGAGATCGTCGCGCTCCTCGGTGCTGGCGGCATGGGGGAAGTGTATCGGGCCAGGGACACCCGCCTCGGCCGAGACGTTGCGCTCAAGCTCGTGCTCACCGAACGCCGAGCCAGCACCGAGCTGACGACGCGCTTCGAGCGAGAGGCCAAAGCCCTGGCCTCACTCAACCATCGCAACGTCGCGACGCTCCACGGCTTCGAGCACGACGGTGAGACGTCATTCCTGGTCATGGAGATGGTGGAAGGCGAGACCCTGGAAGAGCGGCTGGCGCGAGGTCCCATCAGGCCAGAGGAGATCCGAGAGGTCTTTGGGCAGATCGCCTCGGGGCTGGAAGCGGCCCATCGGCGAGGCATCGTTCATCGGGATCTCAAGCCGGCCAACATCAAGGTCAGCCAGGATGGTCAGGTCAAGATCCTCGACTTCGGTCTGGCGAGAATCGGACTACCGACGGATGATCGCGAGTCGACAATGAGCGATCAGGAAACTCTGGAGGCGACGGTCCAGGGCAAGATCCTGGGGACCATCGCCTACATGAGTCCGGAACAGGCGCGAGGAGAGACCGTCTCTCGCGCCACGGACATCTGGGCTTTCGGGGTCTGTCTGTACGAGGCACTGATCGGTGCGAGGCCCTTTCGAGGAAACACCTCCCAAGAGACGATGGCGGCGATTCTCCGGGACGAGCTGGATTCTGCGTCGCTCGCCGAACAGCCCGAGAGCTTCCGCCGCGTGGTCCGCCGTTGTCTGCACAAGGATCGCGCTCAGCGATTGCGAGACATCGGCGACGCCGGGCTCGAGATCGAGGAGGCAGACCTGGACCGCGCGCCGCAGCCGCCGAGAGAGTCGGCACGGCGACCGCTCTGGCACCTCGTGGCCGCTGGTGCATTGGCGATTTTGACTGGTGTCGGCGGGTGGTTGCTGCGCGGCGGCAAGTCGCCAGACGTCGCAACGGCCAGCAGATGGTTCCTCCCGTTGGAGAGTGCCAACGAGGGCCACCTATCGCTCGCTCCGGTTGCGAGCTACATCCCCATTTCGATTTCTCCTGACGGCAGCGTGATGGCATTTTCGGCCTACCACGGAGGATCTCCGAGGCGTCACCTCTTCATGCGGCCCGTCGACCAGGAGAAGGCCACGCTGGTTCCGGGCTCAGAAAACGCGTCCGTTTCGTTCTTCTCCCCAGACGGACGATGGCTCGCGTTCCAGACTGGCGGCCGACTGATGAAGACCCTCGTCGACGGCGGGGCGCCGGCCGAGATCGGTCCTTCGCTCAGCGGTTCCAGGTTCGTATGGGGACCCCGAGGACAGATCGTCTTCGCGGCTGGTCTGCCGGCGCGGATCTTGTCCATCGACGCGGCGGGAGGAGAGCCTACGGTGCTCGATCTGGCCCCGAGCGAGGTCAGCGAGATCGTCCAACCGGTCAGGTTCCTGGACGACGACTCACTCTTGATCCTTGCCATCCGGTCCGATCCGCCCTCTCTGCTGCAGGTGTTGTCGGTGACCACTGGCGAGCGTAGAACCCTCCTGCAGGTCGGTGAGGCGGACCATGCTGAGCTCCTCAGCACCGGACACGTACTCTACTGGGACCGCGGCACGCTCCTCGTCGTGGCTCTCGACCAGCAGACCCGCGAGCCGCTTGGCGAGCCGGTGCCTTTGCCCGACTCTGTCAACAACCAGCTCGGCTACTGGCCCTACTTCGCCGCGGCCGACAACGGTACCGCCATCTACATGGCACCCGATCAGATCCGAGAGAGTGAGCTCGTCTGGGTCGACCGGCAGGGGACCATCCAGTCGATACCGAACACGTCTGCACCGTTTTTTGGGCACCCCGTGCTCTCACCGTCGGGACGCGAAGCCGTCGTGTCATTGGTCGATGGGATCAGACGGCCACTCTGGGTCTTTGATCTCGAGCGCGGCACGCGGAGAAAGCTCCTGGCCGAAGGGCGCGGCGCCATCTGGTCTCCAGACGGAGCCAACGTGGTGTTTCAGTCGGAGCAGGGCGAGGGCGAAGGGCTCTACATCATGCCAGCCAATGGGAGCGGTGAGGCCGAGCTGTTGATCAGCCGAGATCGCCGACCGTTCCCACAGGCGTGGCTCGATCAGGGGAGGTCCCTGGCGTTCCGCGAGGTCGATTCGGACAGCGACGTCTACGTGCTGGCTGACTCGGTAGTCGAGCCTCTTCTCTCCTCACCCTTCGAGGAGAGAGACGCTTCGTTCTCACCGGATGGTCGCTACGTCGTCTTCAGGTCGAACGAATCAGGGTCGGCCAATGTCCACCTGCAAGCCACGCGTGAACCGAGTACCCGAATCCAAGTGTCGAGCGACGGAGGCTACTCGCCGCACTGGGGAAGCCGAGCCGACGAGATTCTCTATCGGGCACCTGGCGGCCGGATGATGGCCGTTTCGATCCGCACCACACCGGAGCTCGGAGTCGGGACACCACGACTCCTCTTCCAGGCTGATCTGTCGACGCTCTTCGACATCTCGCCAGACGGTCAGAGGTTCCTGATGATGACCGAGCCGTCGATCGAGATCCCCACCCGATTGCACGTCGTGATCAACTGGCTCGACCAACTCGAGCGGCTCGCTCCAACCGGGAGACGAAGTGGCGGCACCTGATCCGCCGGCTCCGAAGCGTGAGGCGGTCGACGGATCGAGACGTCTAAGTCCACACCACTCTCTCGGGTCGTTGAAATCAATCGCAACGGGATCCGGGATCTGATTTCCGCACAAAGCGCTGTTCGCAAGGTGCGAGCATGAAGCGCACGGCGAGCACGGCTCCACCGACCATCGGCGCGAGAAGCTCATCCTGAACGAGGCTCTTCGCCGATAGCGGCTACAACGACGTGAGAGTTGGCGAGATCGGAGCCGAGGCCGGCGTTCCTTCGCACTCACTCGCAGGAAGCGCCTGGTCGAGGTCCTTCGCCAGTTC
>JANQPS010001267.1 GCA_028285365.1 Thermoanaerobaculia bacterium
CGCCGTCTCGCCGCCGAGTGCACACGATGACAGAGCGGCGGGAGGCTCATGGAGTCTCGAACTGTATCGAGACGCCTTCTGAGCGAGAGCTCACGACGACGCGCAAGACCGACCAGACTCCGAGGGCAGTGACGGTGCGCCCGCGGTCATCGGTAATAGGCTCTCGCGCTCGGTCGGACTCGACCCCTGTGCAGGTTGCGGCACTCGCTCGATGCGCGGGCAAGTTTCTCTGCGGGAGCCAGATTCCGCTTGACACCCTTCTGCACGGGTCACTATTCTTCGCGTTTCGCGCCGAGCGGGAATAGCTCAGTGGTAGAGCACAACCTTGCCAAGGTTGGGGTCGCGGGTTCGAATCCCGTTTCCCGCTCCAATCGCGCGCTATCGTGACGTGGCCGATCGCGGCCCCATCGCGACTTCGGGAGAGAGCCTCTCTCACGAGCAGTCAGGCCGCGGCCAAGGCAGTCCTAGCCATCGACCCGGCTGCTACACTCCGGATCTGGCAGTGGCGACGTGGCCAAGTGGTAAGGCAAGGGTCTGCAAAACCCTCATTCGCCGGTTCGAATCCGGCCGTCGCCTCCAGGACGTTCTTCTGCCGGTCTGCGGCCCAGGAGGTCCTACCCAGGGCAGTGGAGCGTCTCCTCGACGGCTATTGCGAGCGCCCACGTTGCCGACGGGATTGCCACTTCCTGGCCATGCGCTTGACCGAGTCGTCGACGTTCCAATCGGCGAGCTCTTCTACGGCGATCCATCTGACCGCATGGGATTCAGGGCTCGCAATCGCTGCCCCGTGACCTGGCTTGGCCTCGAAGCAGAAGCGCACGTCGTAGTGGAGGTGAGCAGGCTCACTCTCTCCTGGCGCTGTCCTGCGTGCAGGTATCTCATGGATGTCGAGGTCGAAGATGGCAGCATCGATCGCTTCGATGTCTTCGATGCCTGACTCTTCCCGGGCTTCCTGAAGAGCGACCGCGAGCACGTCGCTCTCACCGTCAGCGTGGCCCCCGAGCTGAAACCAGGCTCCCAACTTGCGATGGTGCGTGAGAAGGACGTCTCTCCCGTCGGGTGATGTCAGCCATGCGGATCCCGTGATGTGTCCTTCCGCCAGGCTGCGCTCGAAGCAGAGCGGTTGACGCTCGACGAAACTGGTCAGTCGTCGAGTCGTTTCGGACTCGTCGGGGTGTGCTCCGAGATACTCGCTGAGGAGGTCCAGGAGTTGGCGGCGATGTGGCATGAGTGAGCTACCTCTCCTCAGGTGACTTCTGCCGTGCGAGCCGTGCTCTTGACACGGGCTGATGCTCCCTCCACTCTTGAAGATGCCTTGACTCCGAGTCGCTCGGACCGTTGCCTGGAGGCTGGCTTCTGGAGAACATCTCTTGGAGGACCTCTGCCGGAGTGGCGAAATGGTATACGCAGGAGACTTAAAATCTCCCGTCCTCAGGGCATGTGGGTTCGAGTCCCACCTCCGGCACTTGCTCTCTTCGACGACTCCCATCGAGGGTCTTGGTCTTGCAGTCCCAGAACAGCAGGGTCCGGTTGAAGAGACCTGGATTTTTTGGTTGCGGGTGACCATACTGCTCGCTGCCCAAGAGAGCCCGACGTGACTACCATCGGCGAAGCCAAGAATCTCCCGTTCTCCGAAGAGTCGGAGCGTGCCGTGCTAGCGGCGGTGCTGCTCGATTCCGAGCACCAGCTGGCCAGCACGGCGAGTCGGCTGGTCAAGGACGACTTCTATCTGGAGCGCCACCAGCGTCTCTACCAGAGCATGCTGGACCTCCAGTCGAGCGGGATCGACATCGATCTCAGAACGCTGCAGGCGCGGCTGGAGCAGACTCAGGAGCTCGAGCTCGTCGGTGGGATGGCTTACCTCGCCACTCTCGACGTCGATCTGCCCGACCTCAGTCGGGTCGAGAACTACGTCGAGATCATCAAGGAGCGTTCGCTTCGCAGGCGCCTGATTGCTGCCTGCACGGACGTCTACAGGGAATGCTTCGACGGAGGAGCAGACGCGCGCGAGGCTCTGGCGGAAGCCGAGAGGCAGATCCTCGAGCTAGGGCAAGAGGCCATCAGTCGTGGCTTCACGCGCATCAGGGACTCGTTTCGGGACGTCGTGGCGGACCTGGAGGCCCGCGACGGCCAGGAGTTCCCCGGTGTTCGAACCGGCTTCGTGGACTTCGATCGCGTCGCCCATGGCCTCAACCCCGGCAATCTCGTGATTCTCGCGGGTCGACCTGGTATGGGCAAGACCAGCCTCGCTCTCAACATCGCGCAGCACTGCTCGATTCGAGAAGGCGTGTGCAGCGGAATCTTCTCGTTGGAGATGAGTGATCGGGAACTGTCGATGCGGGTCCTGGCGTCGGAGGCGGATATCGAGTTCGGTCGACTGCGGCGCGCGGATATCAACGAAACTGATTGGCGGCGATTGCTGGCCACGATCAGGCGCATTGACGACGCGCCTCTCTTCATCGACGATTCCGGCAACCCGACTCTCCTGGAGGTCGCCTCGAAGGCGCGTCGACTCAAGGCGGAGCACAACCTCGGTCTGTTGATGATCGACTACCTCCAGTTGATGCAGGCGGGTGGGCGCTACGAGAACCGCCAACTCGAGATCGCGGCCATCACCCGAGGGCTCAAGCAGCTCGCCAAAGAGCTGGAAATCCCGGTTCTGGCGTTGTCTCAGCTGTCGCGCCAGCCCGAGCGTCGGGGCTCGGACCATCGCCCGCAGCTTGCGGATCTCCGCGAGTCCGGAGCCATCGAGCAAGACGCAGACCTGGTCTCGTTCATCTATCGCGACGAGGTCTACAACCAGGACGATCCCGACAATCAGGGACTGGCGGAACTGATCATCGCCAAGAACAGGCACGGCGAAACGGGAACCATCGATCTGGCCTTTCTGGGCGACACGACGACGTTCCGGAATCTGGATCGCTTCGCGACCCCGCCTCCGGATCTTCAGGAGCCCGACATCTGATCGTCGTTGAACAGCCGTCGATGACACGTTACCGAGAGTTCAGTGAGCCGGTGTCACGTGTCGAGATCGATCTCGACATCGTGAAGCAGAACTGCCGGACCTTGGCGCGGTCGGCAGGGCGACCCGTGCTGGCCGTCCTCAAGGCTGACGCCTATGGTCACGGGGCGGTGGAGGTCGCCAGAATGCTGGAGAACGAAGCGAGCTGCGAGCGACTCATGGTGGCGCGCTTGGAAGAGGCGCTCCAGCTTCGCCACGCGGGGATCGAGGCGCCGATCTCGGTTCTGCAGTGTCATCCGGCAAGCCAGACCGAGGTGGGTCGTCGGGAGCTGGCCTCGGCCATGATCGAGAACGAACTCCTCGCGGTGGTCTCGAGTGTCGAGGATCTCCGCTGCTGGTCTGAGCTGAGCGGTGATCTCGGTTCTGACCGGTTGCTCGACCTGGAGCTCGAACTCGATACCGGGATGGCTCGTGCCGGTTTAGCCCGCGGCGAGCTTGCGATGGCTCTCTTACTGCTGGAGCGCGCGGACGGAGCCCGGCTTCGCGGGTTCCTGTCGCATCTTGCAGAGTCTGACGTGGCGGACAGCGAAGTCACCCGAAGACAGCTTGCGGACTTCCAGGACGCGTCCCGAGAGGTCAGGGCGTGGTCTCGCTCTCACGGCGTGCCCGAGCCTCAGCTGCACCTCGCGAACTCCTGTGGCGTGCTGTCCGATGAGTGTCTCGGGCTCGGGGCCAGCGCGCGCGTCGGCGGAGCGCTTTTTGGACTCGATCTGGGGAGGTCAGAGGACGAGACCGCAACTCGGAGGCCCCGTCTCGAACCAGCCATGCGTGTCCAGTCTCGTCTGGTGGCTGTACGGCATCTACGACGTGGTGATGCCGTCGGCTACAACCAGATCTGGAGCGCTCCTTCTGACCGTCCCGTGGGTCTCGTTCCCGTTGGGTATGCGGACGGTTTTCCGCGAAGTGCGGGAGGTGGGCGAGTGCTGGTCGGATCGAGCGGCTATGTTGCGAAGATCGTCGGGCGAGTGAGCATGGACTCGGTCGTAGTTGATCTGGAAGGCGTGGCTGACGCCGCAGTCAGCGTAGGCCAACCGGTCTGCATCCTGGGCAGCGCGGGAGGCGAGATGATCTCTGTCGACGAGTTGGCTCTCGAGGCCGGGACGATCAGCTACGAGATCACGTGTCGCTTCGGAGCCCGTTTACCGCGCAGCTTCGTGTCGACGCAATCAGAGTCGCTATCGCCCAGGGGAACCCGAGCCAGAACCCGAGACAGTCCCGGTCGCTAGAACTGTGGTCGCGATCCGGTGAGGCGCTCGAAGGCTTCGACGTATCGACCCTGCGTGCCCGCGACGACGTGGTCTGGAAGACGCGGCGGCTCGGAGTCGTGATCCCAGCCCTGGTCGTCGAGCCAGTTGCGAACGAACTGTTTGTCGAACGAGGCCGGTTCCTGTCCTGGCTCCCATGCCTTGGCGTCCCAATAGCGCGAGGAGTCGGGAGTCAGGACCTCGTCGATGAGAGTCAGCTTGCCATCGACGAGACCAAACTCGAACTTGGTGTCCGCCAGGAGGAGACCACGCTCACGGGCGTGCGCACGGCCCTGGTCGTAGAGGGCGAGAGTCAGGTCGCGCAGCCTCTCTGCCAGGCCCTGGCCGATGGCGTTGCTCATGGTCTCGAAGTCGACGTTCTCGTCGTGTCCGCTCTCCGCTTTGGTCGCAGGAGTAAAGACCGGCTCCGCGAGCTCACTGGCCCGGGCGAGTCCTTCCGGCAGTGGAATCCCGCAGACGCTTCTGAAGGCGAGGTACTCCTTGAATGCGCTGCCCGCGAGATAGCCCCTGGCAACACACTCGAAAGGAACGACCTCAGCCTTCTTGGCGATCACCGCACGCCCCCGCAGCTGCTCGGAGTACGGAGCGAGCTCCGGGGGAAAGTCCGTCGTGTCGCGATGAAGTAGATGATTGTCGACCAGGTTGCTGGTCTGTTCGAACCAGAAGTTCGTGAGCTGGTTGAGGATCTTGCCCTTTCCAGGGATCGCTGGTTGGAGGACATGGTCGTACGCCGAGAGGCGATCACAAGCCACGAGAAGGAGAGAGTCGCCCAGGTCGTAGAGATCTCTGACCTTGCCGCGCGTGGGAGCGCCAAATCCCTCCAGCTCGGTCGTCCAGAGTGAGCTGCCGATCGAGGTGGAGGCGTCTGGCATTTTGCGAGTCCTGAGTGGCGATCGGTGGGCAGCAGCCGAGGTGCGAAGGCGTCGGCCGGGCGTCGAGTGGGAGCGGAGCCTACACCCGGAGGGGTTCTCCTAGGAGCTCTTCGCGAGTGTGGAGGTATAGGTCTCGTTGACCGCCGAGAGGAGATCCGTCCTGAAGAGTGGCCGCCGCGGACTCTTGAACTGATTGGCATCGACGAGCTCGTAGACCGGGAGATTGCCGAGGCCCTTGAGGGCGGCAACTCCCAAGCGCCGGAAGCCGGCAGTCAGCACCGTCTCGTCGGACGACGGTAGGTCGAACGCGACAAATCTCCGCGAATCGTGCTCGATGTGAAAGAGCGGTCGGGGGCGGAACTGTTTCTCGAGTTCTTCGAGATAACGCTCGGTCACGACCATGCCTTCGTTGATGAGCGCGCCGTCCTCCGTGAGTTCGGTGTGAAAGGTTCCTGGTTTTCGTGCTGAGGAGGCACTGGGATTGTGGATCTTGGCGATCGGCGCGAAGAAGGCATTGACCCGACTTTCGTCGTAGCCGCGAGCGACCAGCACGGAGCGCAACTCCTGGAAGTCGAGGCTCTTCTTGCCACTGACGAGTCTGGAGAGCTCGACGAGGCCGTGACCGAAGACTTCGTAGCGAGCGGGCTCGCTACCACCGCCAAACGGCAACAGGCGGTAGGTGCCGAAGTTGAGTGCGATCCTCATGCCCTGGTCGAAGGGAAACCCCTTGTCGATCGCCTCGCGATACGCCCTCTGGATCTGTAGCGCAGCCCGCAGCATGCGCATGACGTTGCGCCCGGAGTAGAAGGCACCGTCGCCGAGGTACTTCTCCAGTCTCAAGCGCCATTCTGCGGCAATGCGATCGATGCGATTCTGAAACAGGAAGATATGCCTGAACGAGTCGTCCTGGGTCTTTCGCTCGGAGAGCCGAATGACGCTGACGATGGCCGAGAAGTCGGTGATGTCGTAGATGAGACCCGCACGCGAAACCTCCGGGTCGACGATGAACGGCATGCCGAAGTCCAGAGCCCGGGTTTCGGCGTTCAGCTCGAGCGGTCGATTGCCGGCGCCGAGTCGAGCTGCCGTGCGGGCGTCGCAGGTGTACTGGCCGTCATCCGTCTTGACCTCGACGATCCGGCGACGGCACGCGTTCAGCAGCTCGAACTCCTGGAGCCGGTGGACCAGGGCTGACCACAGTCTGAGCTCGCGTCGCGAGAAGAATCGTTCTTCGGAATACGAAGAGTGACCGGCCAGAAACGCGAGGTAACCCTGACGCATCAGGAGGCGATCCGCGTGCTCGGCCGCCAGGGCGCGACTGTCCTTGGATCCCAAGAGCTCGGTAGCAGCCGCCTGGACGATCGAGTCTTCGGCCAGGAGCTCCTTGTGCCATTGCCGCAGATGGGCCATGCGGTACAAGAGGTCGCGCCCGTCGATCTTGAGATAACCGCGGAAGTAGCCGACCAGCTCGTTCAGGTCGCTGCTGACGTGGTCCTCGGTGAAGATGAGCACGTTGTCGCGCATGGAGGTGAGCAGCGCAGGGAAGAGCAGCGTCTCGCTCTGGTGCGTCGAGATCGCGACTTTGCTGGCGAGATCGTAGAGTGCGGAGACCACCTTCTCCAGGTACCGACTCAGGACGACATAGCGCAGCGCATCGCCCTGCCGCTTGCCGATCTCGAGGTCGGCCTGGCGGACTCGGTTGGCGGTGCCCTTGAGCACTCGTGACACGTCGAGTGAGTGATACAGCCAGAAGACCTGCGGGAAGCTCCTGCCGTAGCTCGCGGTCATGATGTTCTGACTGATCTCGGTCAGCGAGCTTCGGTAACGCTCCCAGGTGAGCTGGTGTGCTCGGATATCCAGATCGGTCCGCTTCTGGAGGGTTGCGACCTGTGCGCGTTCCTCGGATTCCAGATAGTCACGCAGACACTGGCCGAGAAACTCGATCGCGCGCGAGCGGCGCACCGGGAAGCCGACGATAGGGGTGGCCTCTTCGTCGGCGAGGAAGATCGGATCGGGGAGCGGCAAGCTGCGCTCGACCTCGGGAAAAAGTCGGCGGACCTCGAGCGGATCGGGGTTGAGGAAGTTGAACGGACTGTGGAGTCCTAGGAGGTGTTCGCTCGTCATGGACCGAGATCACAGAAGCTCGGCGAAGATGAGGCCCGCCGCAACGACTTCGCCAGTTTAGCAACCATGACGAGGGCTCTCTCGGCGACGGCTCGAATCTTGTCTCGGAGCTTGCGGCTCGTGTCGTTGGGGGTACACTGCGTCCGGTTTCAAAGGAGGAGTCGTGTCCGCGAATCAACCGAAATTTTCCATCAGGCCCCGCTCGCGCCTGAAAGCCGACGTCTACTGCCTTGCCTTCGGTCCTGACGACCCGGACGCGAAGTCCTTGTCTCGCGCACTCCCACGGGCCCTGGGTGCGGCCGTGAACGAGTTGGTCGGAGACCCGCTACTCAAGCGTCGGGTCACCAAGGACCTCGAAGGGGCTGCGGGGGCTGGCCAGCGGCTCGTCGTCACCCGCCTCGACAAGGACGACTGGGACTCGATTGCGGCTTGGCTCAAGAGGTCCGTCGAGTTCGCCAACCGACGAGGTGCCAAGAGGCTCGCCTTGATTCTCCCCGACAGCGAGGCGACACGTTCCCCAGGAACGATCCCGCGGGTCGCGCGGATCGTCGGAGTCGGCGCGTACAAGTTCTCCGAGTACCTCCCAAAGGGGAGCGGCACTTCGAAGAAGGCCCCGGGGAGTCGTAGTCCGAGGCTGGAAGACATTCTCATCGTACCGCCTGCGGGAACCGAGAAGTCCGCACGAGTCGAGGTCGCCGTAGCGAATGGAGTCGCAACCGGCATCAAGCTCTGTCGCGACCTCGGTAACACGCCAGGCAACACGGCCACCCCCGCATGGATGGCGTCTCAGGCACGGCGTCTCGCCAAACGTCACGATCTCAAGGTCACGGTCCTGGGACCCGTCGAGCTCAAACGAAAGGGAATGGGGGGCATCCTGGCAGTAGGACAGGGATCGGCCAACACTCCGAGGCTCGCTCGGCTGCGCTACGGGAGCGGAGGTCCGCTGGTTGCCCTGGTCGGCAAAGGCGTCACGTTCGACACCGGTGGTATCTCGATCAAGCCGTCCTCCGGGATGGAGGAGATGAAGTACGACAAGTGCGGCGCCTGTACGGTTCTGGGAGTCGTCGAAGCGGTGGCCTCGCTCGGTCTCCCGGTCCGGCTCGACGCCTACGTCCCGCTCGCTGAGAACATGCCGTCGCGTGAGGCTTACCGACCCGGCGACATCGTGACCTGCTACAACGGCAAGACGGTGGAGATCATCAACACGGACGCCGAGGGACGCATGATTCTGGCCGACGCGCTCTCCTGGGCGGCTGAGGCCGAGCCCGACCACATTGTCGAGATGTCGACGTTGACAGGTGCAGTTGTCGTGGCTCTAGGCGTCCATGGCGCCGGCTGTTTCACTCCAGATGATCAGCTCGCGGCGAGCCTTCTGGAAGCTGCCGACCGCCAGGCTGAGAAGCTGTGGCGCCTGCCGATCTGGCCGGAGCACCTGGCAGACATGCGTGGCAACCATGCGGAGCTCCGCAACTCAGGACCTCGCTGGGGCGGTGCGAGCTCGGCAGCGGCGTTTTTGAGCCAATTCGTTCGCGAGCACTCGAGCTGGGCGCATCTGGACATCGCGGCAACTGCGTACAGCACCAAGCCGGTTTCCGCAGGTCAAACCGGGGCCACGGGCTACGGTGTGGCCACTGTCGTCGATTGGTTGCGTTCGCTGACATGACGAGATTGCCGGACTGTGCCGCGGCTGAGCACGTCGGGCCACTCGGCG
>JANQPS010001284.1 GCA_028285365.1 Thermoanaerobaculia bacterium
ACAGCCATTGTCACGGGAGCCTCTTCGGGCCTCGGAGTCTCGTTTGCTCGTTCGCTGGCCTCCGCCGGTGCGAATGTCGTGCTCGCGGCCCGACGAAAAGATCGCCTCGAAGCTCTCGCGAAAGAAATCGAGGCGGCTGGCGGGAGAGCGAGCGCCGTGCGCTGCGACGTGTCCGTCGAGACCGATGTGGAGACTCTGGTCGAGGCGGCACGCTCTCGCTTCGGGACGGTCGACGTCCTGGTCAACAACGCCGGGATCACGATGCCCGCTCCAGCCGAGAACGAGCAGCTCGATGACTTCCGAAAAGTCGTCGAGTGCAACTTGACCGGTCTGTTCGCATGCGCCCAGCAAGCTGGCCGGGTGATGCTCGAGCAGGGCTCCGGCAGCATCATCAACGTTGCCTCCGTCCTGGGGCTGGTAGGCGCTGGCCAGATTCCGCAGGCTTCGTACGCCGCGAGCAAAGGAGCTGTCGTGAACCTGACACGCGAGCTGGCGGCTCAGTGGGCTCGTCGGGGTGTGCGGGTGAACGCGATCGCACCCGGCTGGTTCGAGTCGGAGATGACGGGAGACATGTTTGCCGATGACGGCGGTCTCCGTTGGATTCGCAAGCGGACGCCCATGGGCCGGCCCGGAGCGTCTCGAGAGCTGGACGGCGCCCTCTTGTTCCTGGCCTCCGATGCCTCTAGCTACGTCACCGGCCAGACGATCGCGGTCGACGGCGGTTGGACGATTGTCTGAGTCGTCGTCTCGTCGCCATCATCAGGGCCGGTCGGCGGGGACGCGGCCAAACGGTCGAGCAGGCAGGCTCCAGAACCTGGAGGGCGCTCGCGATAGCGAAACCGACGGGGCGCTACGGCCGTAGTCCATGCCATGCTGATCGAGACGCCCGTTGATCACCCCATGTCGATTCCCTGCCAGATCTCGAGACTGTCGGATCATCACGAGCGGATCCGCCGGCGACAGATCACTAGCTCTGGGCTGCTGGCGATGTCGGGTTGTGATCGATGAGTGACGACGGCAAGAAGCGCGGCTGCTTCAAGGTCGGCTGTCTCGGGTGTCTGTCGATCTCTGCCATCGGCATCGTTGCGCTGATGCTCGCAACGGGAGCTCAACTGCTTCGAGACAACTCGCCGAGCCCGGTGGAGTCGGCCCGCCTGGATCGGGAACTGCCCGAGATGCCAGAGCTGGACGAGCTCATTGCCCGCGGCGAGATCGGCACCCAGAGCGAGCTGCCGATCGACCAGGGTTCTCGTCTTCGAGACAGCGTCTTCTCGTCACCCGAGCTCGCCGGAAAGATCGGCAGGATCGAGCTCGATCTGCACCTGGGCGAGTTCGAGATCGTGGCCGGTGAGCCTGGTCAGGGGGTCGTGGTCGACGGCGAGTACGAGTCGGATGCGTTTCGTCTTGCTGAGGACTTCGAGTTGCAGGAGGACGGCAGCTGGACGTACAAGCTGTCGTTTCGGCCTCGAGGCGGGATGTTCGGCATGATGTTTCGCGGTGCTGGCAACAATCCGAACAATCGGATCAAGATCACTCTGCCACCGGATCGGCCGTTCGATCTGGTCGGAGAGCTCGGCGTCGGCGAGACGGCTCTCGATCTTGGCGGGTTGTGGATTCGCGATCTCGATCTCGAGTCCGGAGTGGGTTCCCACCGTGTCGAGTTCAGCCGCCCCACGGCGTATCCCATGGACAGCTTCTCGATGGAGATGTCGGTCGGGGAGCTCGAGATCGAAGAGCTCGGGAATGCTTCACCCCGTCGGGTGCGCGTTGCTCATCAGATCGGCGAGGTCAACGTCGACCTCTCCGGTGCGTGGCAGGTCGACTCCGAAGTCACGATCAGGAACCGGATTGGTGAAGCCAGGGTGGAGGCCCCGGACGAAGCGCGACTCGAGGTCGAGGCCGCCGAAGTCTTGATCGGCGATCCTGCGCGTCGCCGGGTTCCGGAACCGCCCGCCGACCTGCCTGAAGATGCCCCCACGCTGAAGCTCGTTCTCGAGGGCCAGATCGGAGAAGTGCGGATCGTTGACTAGGGGAACGCTTTGGGTTCGGCAACCCTCCGGGTTCGGCAACCCTCCGGGTTGCTTGGTAGTTCGGCTACGCCGAACTACGGGAAGACTTCCAACGTGGTCGCGCTACTTGGTCGTCCAGCATGTTCCTGCGGGACGATGGCTGCTGGATGAAAGTGAGGCGCTAACCGCGTCTGTCATGCCGACGGAGAGCCGTCCGACAACGTCTGATTGCAGCGCGATTGTTGACCGGCGCGCAGGAGGCCTGCCCTTTCGTTGTGACGGTTGGCCGGTCGACATGAGGGAATGCCGCAGGGTCCACGTGCTGTTCGCGTTGGTAGAATGGTCGCAACACATAGCGTGTCGCCAGTCGACACAGCCCGCCCGGACGCGACACCCCAAGGAGAGACCCCATGTCAGGTCGTCAACTGACGCAGACTGCCATCGCCACCGTCATCGTGATCGCTTTCGGATCCGTTCTGCTCGCGACAGGATTCCCGGTCTCCGCAGAAGACGGGGAGATCGTTTTCACGAACGTGGAGCGCCAGTCTCGCGAATTCATGGGCTACGAGAGCTCGATTCGGCTGACCGCCGATCAGCAGGCCATCAAAGAAGAGGCGCTGACGGCGATTCCGGCTCCGTGCTGCAATGACAACTCGGCGTTGACCTGCTGTTGCCCCTGCAACATGGCTCGGACCATCTGGGGGCTGTCTCACTACCTCATCGCGGAGCAGGGCGCCAACGCGGATGCCGTCAGGGCCAAGGTGAAGGAGTGGATCGAGTTCATCAACCCCAGTGGCTTCTCGGGTGACGCTTGCTACACGGGTGGATGCGGCAAGTCGTTCAGCGAGGGCGGCTGCGGTGGCATGAACCCCGCCAACCTCGTGGTCTGAGGGGTCTTCGCACAGCCGCTGCCTTCCACCCGCCGCCTCGCGCGTCTAGAAGGGGTCATCTGGAAGACGGTACCGTCGATTTCCGCCGTCTTCGACTTGTGCGAGTCTGAGGAACCCGAGACCGATGCCGGCGGCGCCCTGCATGAGCCCGGTTTGCGCCTCGACCTCTTCGGGGCGCGTCCGATGCTCCGCGTGGGTCCAGCTGAGACCGTCAGCGTTGCGAGTTGCGTGCTCCAGGGTGTGCCGGGCGATCCGGCGCGCGCGCTCCAGGTACCTCTCCTCGCCACGCTCGGCGTACAGGCTGAGCAGGAAGTCGAGCACCCCGCCGTTGCCGCAGCAGACGCCGAGGTTGTTCCAGAAGCCCTCCGAGCGGACCTCGGGTAATTCGCTCATGAGGATGGCGTTTGCCGAGCGCTCGACCCAGCTCGACCATTCGGCGTTACCGGTGGCTTCGCCGAGGGTCTTGAACAAACGCGCGGTCCCTGGAGGTCCGTGGCACCAGCTCATGTAGTAGAGCGATTCGCCGCCTGGGGTGTGGTGATGGATCAGGCAGCGGTCACCTTCGGTCTCGGCCAGGCTCAGGAGGTGCCGCGCGCCAGCGACGCCGGCATCGAGGTACTGGGCGTCACCGGTCAGATGCCCGAGCCGGGCCAGATACGTCGCAACCCCGGCGGTTCCGTGCGAGAAGTTGGGCATCCGGCGAGGGAACTCAGGCGTCATCGCCCAGCTGAGTCCAGCAGGCTCATCACTTGCCTGGGTGAGGACTTCGTCTCCGGCCCGCCGTGCGAGCTCGAGAGCGCCGTCGTGCTGCAGTTCGACGTGGGCGTGCAGGAGGAAGAGGCCAATCCCTGCGGTGCCGGAAACGATATCGGTCGAGTCGTTCCAACCAGGCTCGTCGATGCGCTCGTTGAAGCGAGCTGCCAACTCGGCCAGGATCGTGAGCACACGCTCCTGGTATCGGTTTGACCGCTCCGAATCGTCGACGGCGTCGGCGGCGATGAGAAGTGTCGCTGCGACGCCCGACAGGCCGTCGTAGAGCCCCGCGGTCTCGACGATGTCGACATCGACCAGGAGTTGATCTGCCGCGGCTTCGAGCAGGTGTTGCCATCTGGGCTCACGGGTCGCCGTGGCGAGCTCGGCGAGAAAGACCACGACCCCTGACGAGCCGCTGTAGAGATCAGACGAAGTTTCAGGCTGGTCCTGTGATTCGGCCGAGACCCCTGAACCAGCCGAGACCTGGGGCGGAACGCGTGGGAAGCGCACCCCGTGCTCGGTCTCGATGGCCGAGCTCTCGAGCCACGAGGCGGCCCCGAGAGCGGCCTGTAGCCAGGCAGAGTCGAGGCTTGCCTCAGAGACCGTGCTGTCAGGCCCCAGACGGGTTAGCGTCTGGCCTCTATCTGGGGCGTCAGGGGGAGAGCAGGCGCTCATGAGGACCGATGCGGTCAGCAGGGCACTCGAGCAGGAGCGCCGTGCGTGTTGCAGGATCGCCGGCTTCGTGGCTCGCGCAAGGCGGCCGCGCAGGCTGTGGAGCCACGGAGCGAGCAGTGCGCTGGGGGAGTGAGAACGCCGGGGCTCGATCGAGGCGCCGGGGCTCGACGCGAGCGAGCCGAGATGAACTGCGAGCAGGAATCGGTCGAGCCCCGACTTTGAGCTCACATGGGTTTGTTCGGACGAGGGCGACTTTCGGTTTTCCATCGGGCATTTCTCAACCTGCGATCGTGGCGAGGGAGTGGCGAGTGAGTGGCGAGGTCGTTGATAGAAGGGCGGGACATGATCTTGGCATTTTCGGGTGGCTTCGCGTGGCTGGCACTTTCGCGTAGCCAGGGTTCCTGATCTTGACGCAAACAGCTGAGATGATTCGGCGGAGCTGAAATATGATCCAGCGTCCTGGCTGTCGGGATTGGTCCTCGTCCGCAAGGCACCAGAAATGCCGAGAGTCGACGTAGGACGAGGAAGGTAGACGACCCGTGATCAAGACCCAGAACCCGGAGACCGACGAGAGGACGGCGCGAGAGCTTCGGCTGCTCTACGAGATCTCTCGCGTCCTGGATCGGAGCCTGGATCTCACCGAGGTCGTCCATCCGGTTCTCGAGGCGCTGGCTCAGCACATGGGCCTCGAGCACGGCACCCTCACCCTCCTCAATCGATCGTCCGGCGAGATCATGATCGATGCCGCTCACGGTGTGAGTGCTCAGCAGGCCAGACGCGGCCGCTATCAGCTGGGCGAAGGAGTGACCGGAAAGGTCGTCGAGACGGGGAACGCCGCCATCATTCCGAGGATCAGCGAGTCACCACTCTTTCTGGACAAGACGAAACGCGGCAAGCGCGAGGACGTGTCGTTCTTGTGTGTGCCGATCAAGGCCGGGAAGCAGATCTATGGTGCCCTGTCGGTCGACCGGCCCTATCGGGAGGACGTGGACCTCGACCAGGACGCCAAGCTACTCGGAGTGGTCGCGTCTCTGATCGCCCAGGCCGCCCACCTCAGGCGAGAGGCGGAAGAACGGCGGCGCCGGCTCGAGGAGGAGAACGAGCGTCTCCGGGCAGAGCTGCAGGACCGTTTTCGACCGACGAACATCGTCGGCAAGTCCCACGAGATGGAGGAGGTCTACCGTCAGATCGCCACCGTCGCCGAGAGCAACACGTCCGTTTTGATCCAGGGAGAGAGCGGTACGGGCAAGGGGCTGGTGGCTCAGGCGATCCACTACAACAGCCCTCGCCGAGATTTGCCTCTGGTGCGAGTTCACTGTGCGGCGCCGGCTCGAGGAGGAGAACGAGCGTCTCCGGGCAGAGCTGCAGGACCGTTTTCGACCGACGAA
>JANQPS010001297.1 GCA_028285365.1 Thermoanaerobaculia bacterium
CGCAAGAACGGGTGCGTAACGCTCGAGCCCGCTGAGTACGTCCTGGTCACCGACGTCGCCGGCGTGGATGATCAGATCGGCTCCTTCGAGGTGCGCGAAAACCTCGCTTCGGAGTTGCCCGTGAGTGTCGGAAAGGACGACTACCCGCATGTTGAGCGGCTTCGCCGTCTTTGGTGGCCATGTTGGTCTCGGAGATCTGCGTAGACGGGTGAGGCGTGGTCCGGCGACACGTACGATCCGATCACTGACTGGCGACGAACAGGTGAGCCTCGTCGAGCCAACGGGTCCAATGGTCGCGATCGTAGTCCGGGACTGCGAGCCACTCCTTGAAAACGTGACGAGCCGGTTTGAAGGCATTTCCTCGCCCGGCCTCGATGGCGGCGAGTACCCGCTCGGCGGGCAGCTTGACCAGCAGTTGTCCGTTGCGCCGGTCGATCATGGCGTAGAAGTCACCTCCGACTCTCAGACACTCCGAGCCCATCATCGTGCCGCGCTCGACGCCTGGTCGCTGCAGGTGATCGTCGGCGAGCTGCCAGAACCGCTGGTGATTGAGATCGATGTCGGCCATGAGATCCTCTCAGTCGACTGAGCTGTGCTTGACTCGCGCCAGCCCGGCCAGTTAGCGCCCAACTGGTTGACTGTCTGCCAGTGTGTCACGTTGGCCGACGTCAGGCGCACGCGCTTCGGGAATTCGAGCGCTCGACGACCGTGTTGGATCGATGATTGTTGGAGCGAAGCGCTCATGAGACAATGCGCCGAGCTGGCGAGGTGTCGTAGGGAAAGCCGGCACGACACGCACCAGCCCTTGGCCGCACGTGGCCGATGCCATGAGCATCCATCGCTCCGTGAGCGCACTGTTTTTTGGTTGCCTGGGTTCACGTCAATGGCATCGACTCGTCGAAAGGCCAGATCCACAAGTGGGATTTCACTTGCCCAATCTCATGCTCGAGACCAGCCACTTGCCCGACTTGCCCTCGAGACGCCGCTCGAGGAACGACTCGAGCGCGCTCGCCTTGTTTGGGATCAGACTGTTTGGGATCAGACCGTGCTGGATCAGGCCGTGCGGGATCAGGCTGTGCGGGATCAAGTCGTCACCGAGACCGCTGACCTGCTGCCTCTTGGCTCTGGTCATGTTGGCCTGTCCTCCCGTTCTCGCCTCCGTCAGGCAGTCGACCGCAACGGACGGAGCCGGCGAGACCGAAGCCCTGGCCGTGAGCGGGAGAACCCTGGACCAGGAGGGTGAGCCCGTCACCGGGGCTCGAGTCAGCATCGTGGAGGATGACGTTGCCACCACGACCGACGACTCCGGGGCCTTTCGATTGGAGACTTTTGCGACTCGGACACTGCTCGTCGAGCACCCTGCGTTTCAGCCGAGCTCGATCACTGTCGTCCGTGAGAGCGTGGCCCAGGAGCTCGTCATCGAGCTCGAACCGCGCTTTGCCGCTTCCGACACAGTAACCGTAAAGGCCGACTTGCTCGGTGATCGGTTTTCTCCCAACAGCATCGCCTCATCGGCCTGGGATCCGAGCGAGTCGGTGGGAGAGCCTGGCAGCGTGCTCGACGCGGTCGTCGAGATTCCGGGCGTCTCCCAGAACGGTCAGGCGGGCCTGTTTCAGGTCGTTTCGGTCAGGGGGGTAGCCCGCCAGCGGGTCTTGACCATGTTGGATGGTGTCAGACTCACGAGCGAGCGACGGGCAGGGGTGTCGGCATCGTTCATCGATCCTCTCCTTCTCGGCGAGCTCGACGTTCTCAGGGGACCGGCATCGACCTACTACGGATCGGGGGCCCTTGGCGGTGCGCTCCAGCTGCTGCCCCGTAACTTCGAAGCCTGGTCGGCTCAGGTCGGCTACCGCTCGCAGGGTGACGAAGCGTCACTCCTCGCTGCCTGGGGGAGTTCGAACTGGTCTTTGGCTACCGCCTACAGATCCGCGGACGACTCCGAGACGGCAGAAGGAGAACGCCTGTTCTCGAGCTTCGAGCAGGGTGGTTTCAGCATAAGGCGGGCCTTCGGTGGCGAGTCGTTGTCGTCGTCGCTGCGGCTCCTGGGCAGTCGCGGCACGGACATCGGCAAGGCAAGCAATCGCTTCCCGGAGCGGGTCACTGTGTATCCGCGAGAGGAGCACTTCATCGCCCGTTGGGAAACCCGAGGAGCCGCCGACTGGCGGGCCCGAGTCTACGTTCACCCGCACGAGCTCGAGACGGACGCATCGCGTCCGGGACAACGTCAGCTGGTCGTCAATGAAACGTTCGACTACGGCGGCGGCTACGAGCATCGCCTGCCGCTGTCGAAGCGCTTCGACGGCCGCGCAGGGATCGAGCTGTTCGGACGTGAGGGCGTCGACGCGAGGGAACGAGGTCTCGATTCGGCTGGAGTGCCGATCGGCGAGGAGATCCGATCGCTTGCCAATGCCAGCAAGCGGGAGAGTGCGGCCTACGCCGTGATCAACACGAGTTGGCGCAAGCTGCGCCTCGAACTCGGTGGTCGCTACACCCACGATCGGCAGCGCAACGGTCTCGGATCCGCGAGGCTCAGCACGAGCGAAAGTGCGACGAGCGGCTTTTTTGGCCTTGCGGTAGACGTGAGCCCCTCGGTGAGCGTGTTGGCGAACGTCGGAAGCGGACTTCGCTTCCCGAGCCTGTCCGAGCGCTTCTTCACCGGCACGAGCGGACGTGGTGTCATCGTCGGAGAGCCGTCGCTCGAGAGCGAGCGGTCGCTCAGTCGGGAGCTGAGCCTGAGGTTCTATTCCCGACATCTCTTCCTCCAACTGGCTGCGTATCGCAACGAGATCGACGACTACATCGAGCGCATCAACGTGTCGCCGGATGTGCGGACCTTCCGCAATCTGACATCGGGAACGCTGGAGGGTCTGGAGCTCGAGGGTGCTGCCGACTTCGTCGATGTACCATGGGGTGACAAGCTGCACCTGCGTTTTGGCGCCCACCGGATCCGAGGGGAGTCCGACTTGGGGGTGCCACTGGCCGATGTCCCGGCCGACCGTCTTCAGCTCACGACGGAGCAGCTGTGGGGGCCCTGGACGCTGCGACTCCGCTCGGAGTGGAGATTCGAGAAGACCGCGGCGGGACCGAGCGAGGTGGAGACGCCGTCCGCGGTGCTCGTTGGCCTCCAGGTTGGCCGTCGGTTCGGGGAACGGCTGCGACTGGCGGTCGAGGGCCGTAACCTCTTCGATGAGCTCTACCTTCCATCTGCGGATGATGAAGCTCCCTACGCCCCGGGACGTTCGCTTGGGCTCGTCGTCAGCTACCGCCCCTAGATGAGTGTCTCACCTGCGGCAGGAGCTCGTGCAGCAGCCGCGCCGAGCAAACGGTGCAGGGGAGACGAGTCTCTGCTAGAGTCCTCAGCTCGTGTGCTGCGCGCAGCTGTTCCGGGCCACCCGGATGCGCGTCTCAACAGCGGCGAACGATGCTCTGGAGCCAGTCATTTCAGAAATCATGCTTCAGAGATGAAGCTTTCTGAAGCTTCAGAAGCCCTGACTCTCCAGGAACACGCTGAGCGTTCACAGTTCCGGATCACTCCAACCCGGATCACACCAACTGAGATCGAACCAGACAGAACAGACCAACTCACGCCGACGAGGAACGCTGGCCAGCAGAGTTCGAGCAATCAGAACCCGCAGCCAGGCCTCGAGGGACTCAGTTCACCAGGATCAGAAACCCACACAGCACATCACACCGGCCAGCTACACCGGCCAGCGACATCGGTCCAGCTCGTTTCTGCATAGACCTCCCGACGCCGAGGCTGAACGCCTCGGAGCTTTGGGGGCGAGCACCCCAGCAGGACGTTTCGAGCAGGACTTGTCGGTCTGGACGTATCGATCTGGTCTCGATCTGGAAGTGATGAGGTGCTGGTCGTAGCGCTAGAGGAAGAGACGATGGCAAGCAAGCGAATGATCGCAAAGAACAAGAAGCGCAAGAAGATGGTAGAGCTCTACCGCGAGCGCCGAGAAGAGTTGCGCAAGATGATCCGCGATCCCAACGTCGACATGGATCAGACGGCCGAAGCCGTTCGCATGCTCAACAAGATGCCGCGCGACGGAAGCCCGGTGCGGGTCCGCAACCGGTGCGAGCTCAGCGGCCGACCCCGCGGCTACTACCGGAAGTTCGGTCTTTCTCGCATTGCGCTCCGCGACCTGGCGCTCAAGGGCGAGCTGCCTGGCGTCACCAAGTCGAGCTGGTAGCCGGTCCCTCTGGGGCAGCGGCGTCTTCTCGCGCGGTCGTCGCCGAACAGGTATCAGGGGCGGTAGCGAGCTGCCGAGTCGGGCTGCGTGCCTTGGTCGGCTAGCGGACGCGGTGGCCGAGCTCGTGTGCTGAGTGTGTCCTGTGATTCGCTGAGATTGCTGGACTCGCCCTTGGCGTTCAGGCAGACTCGGAGTCTCCAGACGAGACTGGCCCGGCGCAGCATTGCTGCTTCCGGGCGGACTTCTGAGCAGGGGGCTCCGGGATGTTCTGTATTGGCCAGCCGCGACGACTCGAGATCCGTCACTCTTCGACTCTAGGTATCCGGCTGGGGCTCTGCCTGCTCGGCGGAGTGCTGCTCGGCCTCGGTGCTGCGCCGGCAGTGGCCCAGCCGGGTTTCAGCAAAGAGTTCTTCCCGAATACGATCGGCCCGGGGTCGACCTCGGAGCTGCGTTTCACCATCACGAACGGCGCGGGTGTACCGGTCACGGACCTGGCCTTCGTGGACAGTCTTCCCAGCGGCCTCGTCGTAGCGACGCCGGGCGTGCCGACGTCCGACTGTCAGACTCCTACGCTGAGTGCTGACGACGGGACGGGCTCGATCTCGTTGTCAGGAGCGGGTGTCGGTGCTTTCTCGACGTGCACGGTTTCTGTGTACGTCACGGCTGCAGCTGCAGGCACCTACATGAACGTTTCGGGTGACTTGACGTCTAGTGCCGGCAATTCGGGAACTGCGAGCGACGACCTGACGGTCACCAACGATCGCCCGGGCTTCAGCAAGAGTTTCTCACCCATGACCATCAACGTCGGCGAACGAAGCACGCTGACGTTCCTCGTCGACAACACCCTCGGTAGCCGGAATCGTCTCTCTCTCGGCTTCACCGACAGTCTGCCAGCTGGTCTCGTCGTGGCGGCTCCGGCAAACATCCAAACGACCTGTTCCAATATCGTGGTCACGGCGGTGCCAGGTGCCTCGTCGATTTCCGTCCAACAGCTGTCTTTTGGCCTGGTGACGGTGGCTAGCGGCGCGAGCTGTACCGTTGCGGTCGACGTCGCAGGTGTGGCGGTGGGAACGAAGAACAACGTGAGCGGCAGCCTCTCGTCGTTCGGACAGACGACTGACGACAGTGGTCTCGCGACGGCGGCGATGCAGGTCGACACCGCTCCGCTCCTCTTGACCAAGTCGTTCACCGACGACCCGTCCTTTTCCGGCTCGACCGTGACGCTCGAGTTCACCGTCGTCAACTTCGACCGTGACTTCCCGGCGACGGACATCACGTTCACGGACGACCTCGACGCGACTCTGACCGGTCTGGTTGCTACAGGCCTTCCCCAGAGCGACGTCTGCGGTGCCGGGTCGACGCTGTCCGGAACCAGCCTGCTGACGCTCACCGGTGGAGTCCTGGGGGCGAACTCGAGCTGCACGTTTGCGGTCACTCTGCAGATCCCGACCGATACGCTTCCCGGCGGCTACCCGAACACGACGTCGGTAGTGAGTGCGATGGTCGATGGGGCTCCGCGCGTAGGAAACGCGGCCACTGAGAGCTTGTTCATCACCGACGTTCCGTCGCTCACCAAGACCTTCCTCACCGACCCCGTTGGCGCTGGCGATGCTGTGGATCTCGAGTTCACGATCACGAGCACCAGCGTCAAGAGTCTCGCTAACGAGATCTCGTTCAGCGACAACATCGAACAGTTTCTCAGTGGGGCGACGGTTGTGTCGCTCCCGAGCCCAGGATTCTGTGGCGCAGGCTCTTTTGCCTTCACCCAGCTCGTCTTGGGAGAACTGACGTTTCAGGTGATCGGCGCGAGCGTCGGCCCTGGTTCGTCGTGTACGTTCACGGTTGGTCTGCAGGTACCGGCCAACGCTCCAGCCGGTACCTACACCAACACGACATCGCCACTCCTGGCCGACGTTGCGGGCGACTCTCAGGTGGGGCAGGCGGCAACGGACACGCTCACGGTCATCGGGGCTCCGAGGTTGACCAAGAGCTTTACCGACGACCCGGTTCTGCCCGGGGACACGGTCACTCTCGAGTTCACGATCGACAACAGTGACGAGACGGCTGGTGACGTCACGGCCATCACCTTCACCGACAACCTCAATGCGGTCGTTGCTGGCCTTGCCGCGGTAGGGCTTCCTCAGAACGACATCTGTGGTGCGGGCTCGTCTCTGAGCGGAACGACGAACCTGACGTTCTCGGGTGGCGCTCTAGCGGCCGGTGAGGTCTGTTCGTTCTCGGTGACGCTCCAAGTTCCGGCGGCCGCGCTTCCGGGCAACTTCACGAATACCACATCCAATCTCATGGGAACGTCGCTCGGTGAGACCGTGATCGCAGGAGCGGCCACGGACACGCTTCAGATTGCCGGTCTGACACTCACGAAAGAGTTCGTCGACGATCCGGTCATCGCCGGGGAAACGGTGACGCTTCGCTTCACGATCGACAATCAGAGCGCCACACAAGACGCGACGAATATCACTTTCTCGGACAGCCTCACCTCCACGCTGAGCGGCCTCACGGCAATCGCTCCGTTGCCGACCAATCCCTGTGGCGCGGGTTCCATCATCTCGGGCACGACGTCTCTGAGTTTTGGCGGTGGCTCGGTAACGGCCGGAGCGTCTTGCTCGTTCGACGTCACTCTTCAGGTGCCGGTGTCGGCCGCCACGAACGACTACATCAATACGACGAGTCTGATGACCGCGTCGATCGGCGGCGGGACCGCAGTTCTTCCGGCCGCTTCCGATCTCTTGTCCGTGAACTCGACGCAGCTGATGCTCACCAAAGAGTTCACGGACGATCCGGTCCTACCTGGAGGTACGGTGACTCTCGAGTTGGGGGTGATGAATCTCGACACCGCCTACGCTGCGACCGGCATTTCGTTCACAGATGATCTCGATGGGACCCTGAGTGGCCTCGTTGCCGTCGGACTTCCAGCCAACGATGTCTGTGGCGCCGGTTCGACTCTCAGCGGATCCTCCCTGCTCACGCTCGCCGGGGCGAGTGTTCCCGCAGGAGGTTCATGCACGTTTCAGGTGACGCTACAGGCCCCGGCAACGGTGGCCCTGGGAACGACGGCTGTCAACACGACGAGTGCCGCTACCGGCACGATTGGTGGTCTCGCCGTGACTGGAGATCCGGCGAGCGATACGCTGATCCTGCAGTCCGTGAGCTTTTCCAAGGCGTTCGACGGGGCCACGGTTGCGGGTGGAACGGCAGTCTTGAGCTTTACCCTTCAGAATGCGAGTGCCACCGATGCCATCGGTGAGTTGAGTTTCAGTGACGATCTCAATGCCGTTCTCCCAGGCCTGGTGGCCACGGGGCTGCCTCAGATGGACGCGTGCGGCGTCGGATCCCAGGTCTCGGGGACGAGCTTCGTGGCGCTCACTGGCGGTTCACTTCTGCCGATGGGGTCCTGCACCATCATGGTGCCGGTCCAGATACCCATGGCTGCGGCGCCGGGGTCGTATCTCAACACGACCAGTGACCTGACGTCGTCCGGCCTGCTGGCGTCGCCGCCCGCGACGGCCTCGCTCTCGATCGAGCCGCCGCCGACCTTCAGCAAGGTCTTCACGCCAGACACGATTGCCCTGGTTGGCGCATCGACTTTGACCTTTACGATCGACAATACGGCGAGCGCGCTGGCGGCTTCGAGTCTTCAACTGACAGACAACTTGCCAGCTGGCCTCGTTGTCGCGGCAGCTCCGAACGCGTCGACGACCTGCAGCGGCGGAACGTTGGCCGCGGGACCCGGCGCGACCGTGATCACCTATAGCGGCGGTGCGGTGCTTGCTGGGGCGTCGTGTTCCGTCACGGTCGATATCCAAGCGACCATGGCCGGGTCTTTCACCAACACGACCGAGGATCTGACGTCGAGCTCAGGCAACAGCGGTACGGCGATCGATCAGCTCACCGCCGTACCTCCTCCAGGCTTCGGCAAGTCGTTTGCCCCGAGCACGACGATCATCGGCGGAGTGACCGTGCTGACCTTCACGATCGACAACTCGGCGAGCGTCCTGGACGCGACTGCCCTCGACTTCACCGACAACTTCCCGGCGGGCCTCGAGGTCGCCTCGACCCCCAATGCGTCGACGACGTGTACGGGCGGCACGCTCACGGCCGTGGCAGGAACGGCTGTGGTGTCCTACAGCGGCGGGAGCGTTGCGCTCGCTGCAAGCTGTACGGTGAGCGTCGACGTCGTCGCGACGACCTCGGGTCAGTTCGTCAACACCAGCGGCGATCTCACGTCGAGCAATGGCAACAGCGGCACGGCAAGCGACACGCTGACGGTCAACCCGCCACCGACCTTCAGCAAGAGCTTTTCGCCGTCCACGATCGATGCCGGGACGGTCAGTACGCTCGTCTTCACCATCGACAACACGGCGAGCACCGTGCCGGCCTCGGGACTCGGCTTCACCGACGTGATGCCGGCCCAGATCTCGGTGGCGACCCCTTCGAACGCGTCGACCACCTGCACTGGTGGAACCCTGACTGCGGTGTCCGGTACGAGCACCATCAGCTATGCAGCCGGTTCAGTTGCTTTGGGGGCCGCGTGTACGGTGAGCGTCGACGTCACCGGAAGCCTGGGCGGTACCTACCTCAATACCTCGAGTGCTCTCTCGTCGACGTTGGGTAGCAGCAGCGCAGCGACCGCAACGCTCGTCATCAATCTCAACGCGCTCGAGCTGACCAAGGCTTTCGTGCCGACTGCCGTCCAAGAAGGTGGTGTCAGTACCGTCACCTTGACGATCGGCAACCCCGGAAACTCGGTCGATGTCGGCAGCCTCTCGCTGGTCGACGACCTGCCGAACGGACTCACGGTGGCGAGTGCGCCCAACGTCACGAACACGTGCACGGGTGGCACCGTAACCGCTGTTTCGGGGGCGGGCTCGGTCAGCTACACGGGCGGCACGGTGGCCGCGGGGGCGAGCTGTGCCCTCAGTTTCGACGTGGTGGCGGGAAGTGTCCTCGGTGACGCGG
>JANQPS010001298.1 GCA_028285365.1 Thermoanaerobaculia bacterium
CTCGTTTTGTGATCAGGACTCGAGGAATCCGGTCGTCACCATGCGCTTGGTGAAGGCGTTACGGCGCTCGATCATGCTGCGCTCGTACATCGAGGAGCCGAAGACTTCGAGCGCAAACGGCTCGACGATCGCGGGTCCCAGGAAGTCGAAGAGAAGGAAGGTGGCGGCCTGCTCTTCGTCGACTCCCTCCTGGACGAAGCCGCGCTCCTGATTGACGGCCACAAACTGGCGAAGGACCTCGACCAGGCGCTTCAGCATGCGTCGGCTACCTGGAGACTTGTCGACCATGGCACGACGCATGTAGAGGAGAGCGTCGCGGTCTCGGTCGATCCACTCGACGACGTCCTCGACGAAACGTTCCAGAGCTGACGTCCCCGAGTGTTCGGTGATCGTGCTGTAGAGCCGCTCGACCTGCTCGAGCACGTAGGAGTCGATGGCCTCACGAAGTCCGTCTTTCGATCCAAAGTGTCTGCGAATCAGTCCGAAGGAAACACCGGCCTCGGCGCCGATCTCACGAACTCCCACGCCGTTGTAGCCGCGATCGGCGAAGAGTTTCATCCCGGCCAGGATGAGCTTCTCGCGCCGAGTGGTCGGTGAAGCCGGGTTTGCCGTGCGCTTCATGCTCGGACCTGCCGGACAGTGCCATGAAAGAACCCCGGCCGGTGGTGTCCTGGGGCTGTCGTCTTCGGTTTCAAGGGTCGCGATTGCACCGGACTAGCGGTGGATTTTGGGATGGACGGCGTGTCTCCAGGGCGGTAATGAGCACTTCCTGGTGGGAAAGTGCACGACCGTATACTACGCCGGGTCCCGACAGTCTAGCGATCGATCACTCTTGCGCAAGGGAGTCCAGGGTTATGACCAGGAATTCGGCGGCCACTCGCTTCACGAAGCTCCGACCCGTCTCGAGGTCGGCCACGACGATCGATGGCGGCGCAAAGTCCAGGACGTGTCGATTGGCGCTGATGGCGCTCATGCTCGTGCTTGTGGGGGGACCTTTGGTCGCGCAGACCAGCTCGAGTCTCTCTGGAACCGTGACGTCGGAAGACGGCCAGCCGCTTCCTGGAGCGCTGGTGGTTGCGCAGAGCTCCTCGCTGAATCGGGAAACGACGACCGACTCCAACGGTCGCTATCGGTTCCCGGCGCTACCGGCAGGGACCTACCAGCTGACCGTTTCCGTGGACGGATTTGCCGGTGAGTCTCTCAGTGATCTTCAGTTGGCTCTCAATACCAACCTGCAGTTCGACTTCGATCTCGCGGTGGGTACTGTCGAGGACATCGTGACCGTCAGTGCGGAGCTGCCTCTTCTCGACACGACGTCGTCCGACACTGGCAGCGTCGTGACTCCCGATCAGATCCAGACCCTCCCGGTCAACGGTCGGGACTATCTGGACTTGATGCAGCTCGTGCCTGGCGTCCAGATCAATCGTGAGAAAGACAAAGGTAGTGACGAGGCTGCGCCCATTCTCGGTGAGCGGGCCGGCAATGCCATCTACCTGCTGGACGGAATGCCCAATCGCGACGAGTTCGGGAGCGGCAGCGGCTCGCAATTCAACCAGGACACCATTCTCGAGTTCGAGGTCATCACCGGTGGTTTCAAGGCCGAGTTCGGCCACGGCTCAGGCGGGGTGGTCAACGTCATCACGAAGAGCGGCGGCAACGAGCTCAACGGCCTCGTCCAGGCCTTCTTCAGGGACGACTCGCTGGACTCCGAGAACTCGCTGGACGACGAGGTGAGTGACGCGCCGCCGCTGTCGCGCGAGAACTTCGCGTTCAATCTGGGTGGAGCGCTGATCGAAGACAAACTGTTCGCGTTTGGCTCGCTCGAGCGCATCGACGAAGACCGCGTCCTCAACTTCACGTTTCCTCCGAACACCCCGCAGGTGCTGCAGGACTTCGAGCAGGCGTTCGACTTTCCGAACGTCACCGAAGAGAACCGCGCCTTCTTCAAGCTCACCGAGCAGGTCGGCAACAACCACAGCTTCTCTCAGCAGATCAGCTACAACGAAGCCGAGGTGAGCGACTTCCTGCCCCTGTCGCTTGCCGGAAGTCTGCCGTCGACGCGCAACAACCTCGAACAGGAGCGTTTGATGATCGGGCTTCGCGAAACGTCGCTCTTCGGTGACGGGAGCCCCATTGTCTTCGAGGGTTATCTCCAGTACCGCGACCACAACGACGTGACCGCGCCCGCGCACCCGGAGGCTGGACCGGGAACCGCGTTCAACGTGTTCTCGAGCACCACGACGTTCGGCGTCTTCGGAGACCTCGGGCAGGTGGCGTTCGGAAACGCGTCCACGGACACCGAGTTCGATCAGGAGTACATCGCCCTTGGGCCGAGCGTGAGCCGTACGTTCGGGGGCGGCGACCACGAGGTCAAGGTTGGACTGGACTACCTGAGCACCGAGGTGCGCGGTCAGGAGCTGAGTATCGTCTCCAATCAGCTGTTCGCGACCGCCGACAACTTCGCGCGTTTTGGCCCGGTGTTCTCGGGACTGTTCACGCTGA
The DNA here is from genome assembly GCA_028285365.1 of Thermoanaerobaculia bacterium. GTDB lineage: Bacteria > Acidobacteriota > Thermoanaerobaculia > Multivoradales > Multivoraceae > JANQPS01. The sequence goes on from JANQPS010001298.1 coordinate 2,503, forward strand.
CCGAGGTTGGTGCCAGGACGCCAGAAGGCGACCTCGTCAATCTGGACAACGACTACTTTGGCGTCTACATCCAGGACGACTGGCGCATCGGCAACACGCTGACCCTCAACTTCGGCCTTCGCTGGGATCAGGACTCCGAGTTCGACGACGACGACAACTTCGCACCGCGAGTCGGCTTTGCCTGGTCGCCGACTCCGAAGACCGTCATCAGCGGTAGCGCGGGCATCTACTACGACCGGTTCCGATTGGGACTCGTGCGCAACGTGCCCGAGTTCGGAGGTGCGGATATGCGCCTCATTCAGGACCTGTCGTATCCGCAGGGTTTTTACAACACGACCACCATCGTTCCGTTCCTGGTCGGGTTGTGCATCAACCCGTTTGCGCCTCAGGCTGCGATCGAGGGAACACCGTGTCCGTTTGGGCTCCCGACGCCGCACTTCGGCTTCGACTTCATCAACAACTTCGTCGCTCCTGGTAGGGGGCCCATTCCAGGCGACACGGTGATCACGGAAGACAACGTCTTCGACTTGTCTGGACTGAGCCCCGACGAGTTTCTCGCCCAGGTCAATGCCGCAGTCCCGGTCCTCGGCTTCCCGAACGATCCCTGGTACTGGGGACCGTTCGGCGCGCTCACTCATCCGCTACTGCCGGAAGGCGAGTTCCCGGTGACGATCGATTCCGCCTTCGAAACCCCGTCGACCGACGCCTACCATCTCGGGGTGCAGCAGCAGTTGGGGCGCGATCATCTGGTCTCGCTCGACGTCCACCACAAGAGGATCCGCAACATCCTCGGCGTGCGCGAGACCAACCTCGAGTTCATCTCCCGCATCCCGGGATTCGAGCGGACCTACGCTGGTGAGTTCAGCGGCACCGGGATTCGTGGATTCGGGCCCTGGTTCGACGGTGAGTTCGACGCGGTGACGATCGGCTATACCAAGCGCATGAGCGATCGCTTCACGCTGTCGGCTCACTACACCTCTACCGATGCCACCGACAACGTCGTGGGTGCACAACTCGGCAACGGTGCGCTCTCCGGTGCCGGGGCTACGACTACTGGCCCTAGCGACTCTTTCGTCGGGATCGTGCCCGAGGTCACCGATCCAACGACCGGCCAGAACAATGCGAACGGTTCGTTCACAGCGGGCAACGGCAACTTCATCCCGCAAGCGGGGACCTTCTACAACGGCCCGGATCTCGACAAAGGGCCGTCGACTCTCGCGGTCGACGACCAGTTTGTCCTCTTCGGTCTGGTGGAGCTGCCGTGGCAGCTCCAGCTGAGCGCCATCTTCCGCTACCAGAGCGGATTTCACTTCTCGAGGCAGGCGGCGGACTTGTCGGATCCTGACGGCAACCTCAGCTTCACGGGGCGTGACATCACGATCGAGAAGAACAGTTTCGAGGCACCGTCCTACGAAAACCTGGACCTCCGCCTCGCGAAGCTCTTCACGATTGGTGGCCGTGTGCGAGCGACAGTCCTGGTCGAGTTCTTCAACGTCCTCAACGAGCAGAATGCCGCTGCGGTCGAGGTCTCGGAGGGTCGCCCGACGCCGTTCGGCGAAGCACTCCAGGTCCTTCCAGGACGTGAGGGACAGATTGGCGTGCGGCTGGAGTTCTGAGGCTTCGAGGATTCGACTGAAGCCGCCGGACTGAGGATGGCTGGGCGTTCGCCTGGCCATCCTTCGTCGTGTGCATGATGTGTGCATGGCGTGGCGGCACGTCTTGGCTGCCGGTCTCACTGCCCTTTCGTGTTCGCCATTCGGGTCCGCTGCGGCTCTGGCCCTTGGCCCCTACGATGAACAAGGCCTCTGGATTACTTCTTTGTGATGTGTGAGGCGTCTGTGCCGCGGATCGGCTGGGCCTCAGGGATGGGCGACATTCGGCGAGTTCGCGATCGGCATTTGTTGATGGGGTACACGTCTGTATACTAGCCGTCCATTTCGACAGTCAGTCACCGTTCACTCTTGCGCAAGGGAGTCCAGGAGTATGTCCAGGTATTCGTCGGCAGTTCGCTTCGCGAATCATCCATCCGTCTCGCAGTCGTCCACGAGAATCGGCAAAGGAGCGAAGACCTGGGCCTGTCGCTGTCTTCTGATCGTGACGGCCGTCTGTATGCTCGTTGGTGGACCCGCTGTTGCGCAGACCAGCTCGAGCATCGAAGGAATCATCACGTCTGAGGACGGACAGCCTCTCCCAGGCGCGCTGGTCGTCGTGGAAAGCTCGTCGCTCAAGCGCGAGCTCACCTCCGACACGAACGGTCGCTATCGTTTTCCCGCGCTTCCGGCCGGCACCTATCGCCTCACGGTGTCGCTCGACGGTTTTGCCGGCGAGTCGCTCCGTGATCTCGAGCTGGCCCTGAACAGCAGTCTGCAGTTCGACTTCGACCTGGCTGTCGGCACGGTCGAAGACATCGTGACGGTGAGTGCCGAGCTGCCGCTGCTCGACACCACGTCGTCCGACACCGGCAGCGTCGTCACCCCGGATCAGATCCAGACGCTTCCGGTCAACGGCCGCGACTATCTCGACCTGATGCAGCTGGTCCCCGGCGTCCAGATCAACCGAGAGAAGGATCAGGGCAGTGACGAAGCGGCCCCGATTCTCGGTGAGCGCGCCGGCAACGCCGTCTTCCTGGTCGACGGCATGCCCAATCGTGACGAGTTCGGCAGCGGCGTCGGGTCGCAGTTCAACCAGGACACGATCCTCGAGTTCGAGGTCATCACTGGCGGCTTCAAGGCCGAGTTTGGCCATGGCTCCGGCGGCGTCGTCAACGTCGTGACCAAGAGTGGTGGCAACGATCTCAGAGGCCTGGTCCAAGGGTTCTTCCGCGACGACTCGCTCGACTCCGAGAACAGTCTCGACGACGAGGTGAGCGACGCGCCACCGCTCTCACGAGAGAATTTCGCCTTCAATCTGGGTGGACCGATCGTGCGCGACAAGGTCTTTGCGTTCGGCTCGGCCGAGTACATCGACGAGGACCGTGTCCTCAACTTCGCGTTTCCGCCCAATACGCCACAGGTGCTTCGTACCTTCGAGGCTCAGTTCGACGAGCCCAACCTCACGGAGGAGAATCGCTTCTTCTTCAAGCTCACGGAGCAGCTCGGCAACAACCATTCCTTCTCGCAGCAGATCAGCTACAACGACGCCGATGTGCAGGACTTCCTGCCGCTGTCCGAAGCCGGCAGCTTGCCCTCCACCCGACAGAACTTCTCTCTCGAGCGCACGATGATCGGTCTGCGGCAGACCTCCCTGTTTGGTGAAGGTGATCCTTTCGTCTTCGAGGGCTACCTTCAGTACCGCGAGCACAACGACTTCAACGGTCCCGCGCACCCCGATGCCGGCCCGAACACCTCGTTCAACATCTTCAGCAGTACCACGACGTTTGCGCTGTTCGGTGACGAAGGATTCGTCAGCTTCGGCAATCCCTACACCGACTCGGAGTACGACCAGGAGTACATCGCCATCGGACCGAGTCTCAGCAAGACGTTCGGTGGTGGCGACCACCAGGTCAAGGTGGGTATCGACTACCTGAGCACGGAAGTTCAAGGCAACGAGCTGAGCGTCGTCGTCAACCAGCTGTTTGCGACGGCTGACAACTTCGCGCGTTTTGGACCTGTGTTCTCGGGCCTCTTCACTTTGGCCGAGGTAGGTGCGCGAACCCCGCAGGGAGAGCTCGTCAATCTCGACAACGATTACTTTGGTGTCTACATCCAGGATGACTGGAGGATCGGCAACACCCTGACCCTGAACTTCGGCGTCCGCTGGGATCGCGACTCGGAGTTCGAGGACGACGACAACATCGCGCCGCGCTTCGGCTTTGCGTGGAACCCCACGACCAAGACCGTGATCAGTGGCTCGGCCGGCATCTACTACGACCGCTTTCGTCTCGGTCTCGTGCGCAACGTGCCCGCGTTCGGCGGCGCCGACATGGAGCTGATTCAGGACCTGTCGTATCCGCAGGGCTTCTACAACACCACGACGATCATTCCGATCATTGCCGGCGTGTGCATCAACCCGGCGGCCCCTCAGGCTGCTGTCGAAGGCACGCCTTGCCCGTTCGGCCTCCCCACGCCGCACCTGGGGTTCGACTACATCAACACCTTGGTGGCTCCTGGTCGCGATCCGATTCCGGCCGAGTCGATCATCACGCGCGACAACATCATGGAGCTCTCCGGCCTCTCGCCGGACGAGTTCCTCGAGCGCGTCAACGCCACCGTGCCGCTCCTCGCCTTTGGCGATCTCGGGTGGTATTGGGGACCGTTCGGCGCCTTGACCCACACGTTGCTTCCTGCGGGTCCGTTCCCGGTGACGATCGATCCGTCCTTCGAGACGCCTTCGACCGACGCCTATCACCTCGGTATCCAGCAGCAGATCGGCCGCAACCATCTGGTGTCGCTCGACTATCACCACCGCGAGATCAACAACATCCTCGGGATCCGCGAGACCAACCTCGAGTTCATCTCGAGGATTCCTGGCTTCGAGCGGACCTACTCGGGTGAGTTCAGTGGCACCGGCATTCGTGGCTTCGGGCCTTGGTTCGAAGGCGAGTACGACTCGGTCATCGTTGGCTACACGAAGCGTATGAGCGATCGTTTCACGATCTCGGCGCACTACACGTACACCGACGCGGTCGACAACCTGGTGAGCGCACAGCTCGGTGACGGCGGTCTCGGAACCGGCGGCACCGGAACGTCCCCCACCGATGCGTTCGTGGGAATCGTTCCCGAGGTCACCGATCCGACGACGGGCCAGAACAACGCCAACGGCTCGTTTACCGCAGGCAACGGCAACTTCATTCCACAGGCCGGGACCTTTTACAACGGTCCCGATCTCGACAAGGGACCGTCGAGCCTGTCGGTCGACGACCAGATCGTGGTGTTTGGTCTCGTCGAGCTGCCCTGGCAGATGCAGCTCAGTGCGATCTACCGCTACCAGAGCGGCTTCCGCTTCTCCGAGTCGGCCGAGCAGCTGGCGGATCCGGACGGCAACCTGAGCTTCGTGGCGAGAGACATCACTCAGGAAAAGAACTCGCTCGAGGGACCGTCCTACCGGAACCTCGACATCCGGCTCGGCAAGCTGTTCAACATCGGCGATCGAGTGAGGGCAACCGTTCTGGTCGAGTTCTTCAACGTTCTCAACGAGCAGAATGCTGCTGCAGTCGAGACCTTCGACGCTCGCCCGACGCCCCTGGGTCAGGCCCTCCAGGTGCTGCCTGGACGCGAAGGTCAGATCGGGTTCCGCCTGGAGTTCTAGCGGGCTCCGTTAACGGGTCTTCAAAAGGCAACGTGTCTGAGGAGCCCGTTGGAAGTCTCCAGCGGTCACGACATCGCAAGGGCGAAGGTCGACTGTCGCTCGAGACTTCAGGCGCGGGTGAAGTTGGATGGACGAAGACTGGGGCGACGGCGCTCAGTCTTCGCTCGTCCAGCGCGCGACGGCGCCCGACTCGAAACCATCGTCGAAGATGGCGTCGAAGCGAGCTGGGCCGATGTACTGCCGTGCGACCACGACGTTGTCCACGTAGAGGTGGACGTCGCGATCGATTGGTGTCGTGCCACCGTGGTAGACGTTCATCCAGACCTCCTCGATGAGCAGTGACGACACGTCTCGGAACCGCCAGTCGGTCTTTTCCCAGGCGAGTCGACCATCCACCCAGGCGCGCAGCACGCCGTCGTTCTGGGTGGGAGTGTTCATCTGAGCGAACAGCTCGATGCAGTACCAGCGATTCTTCTCGAGGTAGCCGCGATAGTCGTTCTGCCAGAGATGAACGTCGCCAAAGCTGCCCGCCATGTCGGCGTGGTAGACGTAGTTGCCGATCGGCAAGCGGTTCTCGAGCGGATTGCCCGGGGGCGGTAGCACTCGAAAGGTGCCTCGGGCGGACCAGCCATTGTTGCCATCCGACGGTCGGCCACCCCAGCCGGCGACGCCGTAGCGCCCCGCGACGCCTGGAAGCTTGCCGCCGTCGAGCGTCTCCCAGTCGTCAGCGATGCGCAGGTAGTAGCGGAAGTACACCTCCTCGGGCTCGACGAAACCTTCGTCGAGGAACTGGAAGCCGAGGTTCATGCCGGTCAGTCCCCCGTCGGGGATCTGTGCGCGCAGAGCGGTTCCTGCGAGCGGCTCGAAGAGTCGCGCTGGATCTGCGGTGACGCGTTCGAGCGTCGAGGCGCCGCTGCCGTAGGTCCAGGCGTTTCCCCAGTCGGAGGACTCGAAGTCGGCGAACAGGTAGACGTCCGGATGAGCGGCCAGGCCTGCGTCGTCCAGAGTCGTGGCGGCCAATCCTTGGATGGGGAGTGACGGCGGCTCGGAGTGTCCTTGGGCGCTCCTGAAGATACCCACTTCGGCAGAGCCGAACTCCTGGTAGACGAACAGCCGCAGCGTGGCTTCGCTGACGGTCGTACCTGGCGCGATGGTGGACACGTCGAAGCGCAGCATCGAGTTGCGGGTCTGGGCCACCTCGAGTCGGTCCGCATCGCCAAACCCCTGGTAGGTGGACGAGGCGACGTAGGTATCGGCGACCGGGGTCAGGGTGTCGGTTCCCGCGCCGGTCGTCACCACGAGTTGGGGGCGCTCAGCGGCAACCGAGTGCTCGCGGCTGCGAAATCGATAGGTGCTGCTCCCCGAGACGAGGCGGACGAAGAAGCCCTGGTTGAGCGACGTTCCGTCGACCCACTCCTG
>JANQPS010001301.1 GCA_028285365.1 Thermoanaerobaculia bacterium
AGTCGCTCTTCCTCACTCGCCGCGACGTCCGGTGCCGACACGGAGTCCGCCGACGGCTCGGCGAGTGAGGAAGAGCGGCTGAGAGTCTTTTCGAGCCCGGTGGTGCGCCGCATCGCCCAGGAGCACGGGGTCGATCTGGGGCAGGTTTCCGGCAGCGGGCTGCAGGGTCGTGTCACCAAGCGAGACATCCTGCAGTATCTCGAGAGCCAGACTGCGGAGGTTTCGACCGGGCAGGCAGACCAGCCGGTCCAGCAGGCGTCCGATCGAGCCTTCGCTGCCCCTGAGAGTTCAGCGAGCTCGCCGAGCGCCGCGAATCCGGCTGGCAGCGCCGGCGCGGCGAGTGGGCTGGTGCCGTCGAGCCCCAGCTCCGAGACCGTCTACGCTCGACCTCGTGCCGAAGACCCAGCGACGCCGACACCGAAGCGCCCGAGCGGTGGGTCCGACGCGTTGAGCTTCTCGGTGCCCGCGTACACCGAGAACGAGCGCGTCGAGATCGAGCCGATGTCGCGTATCCGTCGCTTGACGGCAGCGCACATGCTGTACTCCAAGGAGACGTCCGCTCACGTGACGACCGTTTTCGAGGTCGACCTCAGCGGCGTCGTTGCGGCTCGCCAGCGCGCCAAAGACGCGTTTCTGGAGAAGACCGGCACCAAGCTGACCTTCATGCCGTTCTTCTTTCAGGCACTGATCGATGGTCTGCGCACCTATCCCAAGTTCAACGCGTCGATCGACGGCACCGACATCGTCTTCAAGAAGGACATCAACCTCGGTATCGCCGTGGCGGTGGATTGGGGATTGATCGTTCCGGTGATCAAACACGCGGATCGACTGAACATGGTGGGTCTGGCCACGGCGGCCAACGACCTGGCCGAGCGCGCCCGCACGAAACGCCTGAGCCCCGAAGAGGTCCAGGGTGGCACCTTTACGGTCACCAATCCCGGGGTCTTCGGCTCGCTCTACGGAACTCCGCTCATCAATCAGCCGCAGGTGGCGATCGTGTGTCTCGGTGCCATCGAGAAGCGTCCCGTGGTCATCACGGACAGCCAGGGCAACGACAGTATTGCGATCCGGTCGATGGCCTACCTGGCGCTGAGTTATGACCACCGCCTGATCGACGGCGCTGACGCCGAGCACTTCATGAGTCGCGTCAAGACGACTCTCGTCGATTCGACCTGGGAGGAGCTGCTCAGCTTCTGAGCGGGGTGCCTGGAAGTCCGACCCCGGGGGCGATGCGTTCGCGCACGACGTCCTGGCGGAACTGAAACAGCTCAGCTGGCCGTCCACCGGTCTCGGTGTTCATCCGACCGGTGCCTTCGACGAGACCGCCCCGCTCGACGAGTCGTCTGAAGTTGGCCTTGTGCAGGTTGATTCCGGCCAGGGCCTCGACCACCTGCATCAGCTGTAGGAGCGTGAATTCGGGCGGCAGCAGCTCGAAGACCACGGGTCGGTACTTGAGCTTGCCCCGTAGTCGCCCGAGTGCGGTTGCGAGAATTCGGCGGTGATCGACCGCCATGGCGCGTGAGCCGAAACCGCCATCGCGCTCACGTCGTTGGGGCTCGGCTTCGAGGACGAGGGCGGCTTCGTAGAGCAGCTCGTAGCGTTCGAGGACGCGTTCGGTGTCCCACCGGGGTCCGGTGCCGAACGCAATCTCGACGCGGGTTCGGCGTCTCTGGCATTCGATGTGCGAGTCACCGGAGTCCGCCCAGCCCTCGAGCGCCGGGAGTACGGCGGCGTCGAGAACCTCGGGTCGCCCGCTTCGCCAGTCTTCCCACGGCAAGAAGCGGTAGCAGCTACGCCACTCGGCTCCCTTCATCGGCGGATTGTCGTGTTCGCGAACGAGAGCCAGATAGGCAACCGATACGACGCGCTCGAGGGCGTCTTTCGAGTGTGGGCGATCAGCGCGGTCGCGGTCGCCGAACGTGTAGAGCTGCTCGACGTAACCCAGTTCGAGTCCGGTTTGCTCCCTGACGAATGAGCGCAGGCCGAGCTCCAGCGTGCGATGCGTGAGAGCGTCGAGGGTGCCGAAGGGCAGTGCCGGATCTTTCGTGCGTCCCCACTCGGACCGACTCACGGTGAGCATGCGCGGCTGACCGTCAGTCACTGCGACGATGGCGCCGCTGAGGCCGATCTGGATCGAGGCGTCGGTCACGCCAGGACAGCTCCCGAACCGGAACCGGCACGGTGCTTGTCGCTTGTCCCTCCCCCCAATGTCCCCAATGTCATGGCCTCGATGCGCCGCTCGAAAACCTCGGCAAAGTGCGAAGCACAGCGTTCGGCTACGTAGGGTATCGGTGGAGCTTCGCCCAGCAGCTCGGCGAGAGACGTCATCTGAACGTCTGGCAGGCCGCAGGCGACGATCCCGCCGAAGTGTGAGAGATCCGTGTCGACGTTCAGCGCAAATCCGTGGGTCGTCACCCAGCGCTTGAGGTGGACTCCGATCGACGCGACCTTGCTCTGCCCGACCCAGACTCCGATCTGCTCCCTGCCTTCGCCGCCGTGACCTTCGAGTTCGAAGTCGGCGAGAGTCCTGATCAGGACCTCCTGGAGGTCTTTGACGTAGCGGCGGATGTCTCGACGGTCCGGATCGAGGTTGATGATCGGATAGCCGACCAACTGGCCGGGACCGTGGTAGGTCACTTGGCCGCCTCGATCACACTCGGCGACAGTGATGTCGCGCGCACTGAGCCAGTTGGCATCGGCGATGACGTCAGCGCGGGTGGCGTTGCGACCGAGAGTGTAGGTGGGCGGATGCTCGAGCAGGACGAGGCAATCGGATTCGCCGCGCTCGAGGATGCCTGTTCGAAGCGCGTCCTGAAGCTGCTCCGCAACGTCGTAGTCGACCACCCCAGCGGAGATCACGCGAAGAGTCCTGGCCGAATCGTCGCGGGAATCGTGGGGATCGGCTTGCGGATGTCGGTTGGTGCTCGTCATGTATCGGATTGTAAGTGTCAGATTGTAAGTGCCAGATTGTAGGTGTCAGGCCCGCGTTTCGTGGCAGCGGCGCGCGGAGCTCGAGAGCATCGGAGCGAGATCGGCTTCGTCGACTCTTGACAGATAGTTATTCTCAGTATTAGAATAAGTCAGCCGGTAGCGGTAGGCGGTCTCAGGTCTTCGAAACGCAGCCGACGCAAGGATCGACCTGCTACCTAGAGGGCTCGAAGAGCCCGTTTCTTTTGGCACCATTTATTCTCAATCTGAGTCAAACTGGATTGAGAGCCAGAAAGGAGCCCCGATGAGCTCTCCCGATATCAGTTCCGTCTCCAAGGCTTCCTCATCCCATGTATCACCTTCCAACGGCTCTGCCAGCGAGCTCCTGGAGTGGGGACCTGCGCTCGCCGCCGCGACACATGACGCGTGGACCCGCGTTCAGGACGTCATCCCCGAGGTCGAATGGCCGGTCCATGCGCCGTACGTCGAAGCCATCAGGCGCTGGAAAGAGCGTCGCAACGCTGTGATCCTGGCGCACAACTACCAGACCCCGGAAATCTTCCACGGCGTCGCCGATCTCACGGGTGACTCGCTGGCCCTGGCCCGGCTCGCTGCCGAAACGGACGCTGACGTCATCGTGCTCTGTGGTGTGCACTTCATGGCCGAAACGGCCAAGCTGCTCAACCCGGAGAAGACGGTTCTCATCCCCGATGCGCGCGCCGGATGTTCGCTGGCGGATTCCATCACCGCGGCAGACATCCGACTCCTGCGCGAGCGTTATCCGGGCGTGCCGGTGGTCACCTACGTCAACACCTCGGCCGAGGTCAAAGCCGAGAGTGACGTCTGCTGTACCTCGTCCAACGCGGTTCAGGTCGTCGAGTCCCTCGGCGTCGATCGTGTTCTCTGCCTCCCTGACGAGTACCTCGCCAAGTGGGTTGCCACCCAGACCGACGTCGAGATCATTGCGTGGAAAGGACACTGTGAAGTGCATGAACGCTTTACCCCGCAGGAATTGCGCGACTATCGCGAGCGGTTCGACGATCTCGTCATCATCGCGCACCCGGAGTGTCCCCCCGAGGTGCTCGACGAAGCCGATTTCGTGGGATCGACGTCCGCAATGGCCAACTACGTCGGAGAGCGCACTCCCCGCAACGTCGTCATGGTCACGGAGTGCTCGATGAGCGACAACGTGGCCGCGCTGCACCCGGAGGTCAACTTCGTGCGACCGTGCAATCTCTGCCCGCACATGAAGAGGATCACGCTGCCCAAGATTCTCGAGTCGTTGATTCGTCTCGACGGGGCGGTCGAAGTCGACGAAGCGGTTGCCGTCAGGGCAAGGCGGGCCGTCGAGCGCATGCTGGACGTCCCAGTCAGCTCGAAGCCGTCAGTCGGGGCTCTGGTCTCATGAACGGTGATGGATCCAAGAGGAGACCCGACCCGCGAAGCGCCGGCGGATCTCGAGACGACCTGCGCTGGGACCGTGTCATGAGAGCGCGGGTGGCCGTGATCGGCTCCGGGATCGCCGGCCTATCCAGTGCTCTCGGGGCAGCCGAGCGCGGGGTCGGCCCGGTGGTGGTCTTGAGCAAGTCGGAGTCTGTCTCCGGCTCGAGCCCATTGGCCCAGGGCGGCATTGCCGCCGCGGTTGGCGCCGACGATGCAAGTGAGCTCCACGCCCAGGACACTCTGGAGGTCGCACGCGGACTTGCCGATGCCGAAGTCGTCGAGGACTTGACCGTCGGCGCGCGCCCTGAGATCGATCGACTGATGGCCTGGGGAGCTCGATTCGACCGCCGTCCTGACGGGCAGGTGGCCCTGGGTCGCGAAGGGGGTCACGGACGTCGTCGAGTTCTCCACGCCCAGGGTGATCGGACCGGACGCGAGATCATGCGGGTTCTTCACGAACGCGTGGCGGCGGATCCGGCCATCGAGATCCTGGAGGAGTTCTTCGCAGTCGACTTGTTGCTCAGCGCAGACCGACGTCGCGTCGCCGGGCTCTGGGGGTGGTGTGGAGGCGAGCGGGTTGCCGTCCTGGCCCCGGCGGTCGTCCTGTCGACGGGTGGTATCGGTCAGCTCTTCCTGCATACGACGAACCCGGCTGAGGTCACCGGTGACGGTATTGCCATGGCAGCTCGGGCCGGCGCGAGTCTCGCCGATATGGAGTTCGTGCAGTTCCATCCCACGACCCTGGTGCGCAAGAGAGACGCTGAGGATGGAGGTGAGGGTGAGAGTCGGTCGAGTGTGGCGCTCCTCACGGAAGCGCTCCGCGGAGAGGGAGCCCACCTCGTCGACGACGACGGTCAGCGATTCATGTGCGCAATCCACCCGGATGCGGAGCTCGCTCCTCGCGACGTCGTAGCGCGAACGCTTTTTCGGCGTGGTGCTGCCGGTCTCGACTCCAGGCTCGCCCTCGCGCCTGTCGTCGAGCAGACCGGGCGTGCGATCAAGGACAGCTTCCCCTCCGCGGCCCATGCCGCCCTGGAGGCGGGTCTCGACCCGGAGCGCGATCCGCTTCCCGTCACTCCGGCCGCGCACTACTTCATGGGCGGGATTGCTGCCGACTCTCGAGGCCGCTCGTCGCTCGCGGGGCTCTGGGCTTGTGGCGAGACTTCGTCCACAGGCGTTCATGGCGCCAACCGCTTGGCCAGCAACTCTCTGCTCGAGGGTCTCGTGTTCGGCTTCAACGTCGGAGCCGACATCGCCACGACGCCGGCTCGTGTCGATGAAGTGAGCGATCTGGTGCCGGCTGACGAATCAGTGATCGAGGGGCCCTCGTTCGAGCACGTCGATCCCGAGGGCCGTGAGCGTCTGAGGCGGATCATGTGGAACGGCGCTGGCATCGAGCGCGACGCGGAGGGTCTGAGACACGCAATCGCTGAGCTCGGCTCGATGGAAAACGAGCCGCCTACGAGCGATCTGGAGCTACGCAACATGATCGCGGTCGGTCGGTTGGTCGCCGCGGCGGCGCTTCTTCGTCGCGAGAGTCGCGGCGGTCACGCAAGGCGTGACTATCCGGGCGCCGATCCGAGGCAGGCCCGGCGTCGCGTGCTCACCGCAGGTGAGTGGCTCCAGGCGGCCTTCCATCTCGACGACGAGCTCCGATCCACGCCGGGCTCAGGCGTGACCGACTCGCGGACCGGATGCTGACGTCATGAGCGAGATCTCAGGTCAGGTCCGCCGCGTCGTGCCGCCGCCGCGACCCGTTTGGGAGCCGATCGTCGAGCGGGCCCTCTCGGAGGACCTCGGACTCGCCGGCGAC
>JANQPS010001303.1 GCA_028285365.1 Thermoanaerobaculia bacterium
TCCCGGCCACCGGCCAGGAGACGGTCGGGGCGTGAAAGCCAAAGTCGATGAGGCGCCTGGCGATGTCGTCCACCTCGATACCCACGTCCTTGTGCGGCCTGAGGTCGAGAATGCACTCGTGCGCAACCAGGCCGTTGGGCCCCCGATAGAGCACGTCGAACTCGTCGCCGAGGCGCTTGGCGAGATAGTTGGCGTTGAGGATCGCCACCTCGCTCGCCTCTCTCAGCCCCGAGGCTCCCATCAAGGCGATGTACGCCCAGGAGATCGGCAGGATGCAGCCGCTGCCGTAGGGCGCGGCCGCGATCGCTCCCAGGCTGTCGTCGCCACCTAGAGACACGACGGAGTGTCCCGGTAGGAACGGGACGAGATGAGGTCGCACTCCGATCGGACCCATGCCTGGACCTCCTCCACCGTGAGGGATGCAGAAGGTCTTGTGGAGGTTCAGGTGGCAGACGTCGGCGCCGTAGTCGCCAGGCCGGGCGAGACCCACCTGGGCGTTGAGGTTGGCACCGTCGAGATAGACCTGACCACCGTGCTCGTGCACGAGGTCACACACCCTCCTTACGGTGTCTTCGAAGACTCCGTGCGTCGACGGGTAGGTGATCATGATCGCGGCCAGCTGATCGCCGTGGGTCGCGAGCTGACTCTCGAGGTGTTCGAGATCGATGTTGCCCTGGTCGTCGCAGTTGACTGGCACGACTCGCATCCCGGCTAGAACGGCGCTGGCGGGATTGGTCCCGTGGGCCGAGGTGGGAATGAGGCAGATGTCGCGATGGCCCTGACCCGTCGAATTGACGTACTGCTTGATGGTGAGCAGCCCCGCGAACTCGCCCTGGGAGCCCGCGTTCGGCTGCAGTGAGATCGCGGCAAATCCACTGATCTCGGCCAGCCACTTTTCGAGCTCGTCGATGAGCTCCCGGTAGCCGAGGACCGACTCCGGCGGAGCGTATGGATGAGGTGACGCGAACTCGGGCCAGGTCACCGGCATCATCTCGGCCGTGCCGTTCAGTTTCATCGTGCACGACCCGAGAGGGATCATCGACGTCGTGAGTGACAGGTCTTTGGTTTCGAGTCGATGCAGATAGCGCAGCAGCTGGGTCTCGGTGCGGTGCTCCTTGAAGACCTGCGCCGTCAGGATCTCGTCGGCACGTCTCAGGTCTGCGGAGATGGGTGAGTCGCCCCCGACTGCGGTGTCGACGACCCTGCCTAGCTCGTCTGCGAAGCAGCCCAACACGGCGTCGATGTCGGCCCGAGTGCTGGTCTCGTCGAGCGAGATCGCGAGCGTCGTCTCGTCGAGTGAGCGCAGGTCGTAACCCGTCGCGGCGGCTCTTGCGAGCAGTCGGTCTCGCAGCTCCGTCGAGTCTGCGCTGACGCGGCACGTGTCGAAGAACGGGACGGTAGCTGCGTCCGTGAGGCCGAGCGCTTCGAGACCGGAATGAAGCCGAACCGCGAGCTGATGAACGTGCTCGGCGATCGCGGTCAGTCCGTCTCGACCATGGTAGACGGCGTAGGTGCTGGCCACGATCGCGGGCAGCACCTGAGCGGTACAGATGTTCGAGGTCGCGCGGTCGCGCCTGATGTGCTGTTCTCGGGTCTGGAGGGCCAGCCGGTAGGCGGGTCGACCGCGGCGATCCTTGGATACGCCCACGACCCGTCCCGGAAGCAGTCGGCGATGCTTCTCGTGGGTTGCGATGTAGGCGGCGTGAGGACCCCCGAATCCCATCGGCATTCCGAAACGCTGAGTGCTGCCGACCGCGACGTCGGCCCCGAGCTCCCCCGGGGACCGCAGTAGCAGCAGCGCCAGGGGATCGGCGGCCATGACGACCATGGCGCCTGCGTCTCGGGCGCGGTCGATGATGCTGGTGAAGTCCGAGATTCGTCCGTCAGTTGCCGGGTACTGGAGGAGGACGCCGAACGCAGTGGCGGGATCGAGCTCGTCGATTGGTGCCACGATCACCTCCACGCCGATGGCGGCAGCGCGGGTCTGTACGACTTCGATCGTCTGTGGGTGACAGTCCTTGCTGACGAGGAACGTCCCGCCCTCTTTGGTGCGGGTTGCCGCTCGGCAAAGCGACATCGCCTCCGCCGCGGCGGTGGCCTCGTCGAGCAGTGAGGCGTTCGAGATCTCGAGCCCGGTGAGATCGCAGACCATGGTCTGGAAGGTCAACAGGGCTTCCAGACGTCCCTGGGAGATCTCGGCCTGATAGGGCGTGTAGGCGGTATACCAGCCGGGGTTTTCGAGGATGTTGCGCTGGATGGGGGGTGGGGTATGACAGTCGTGATACCCCGCGCCGATCATCGAGCGGCGAGGTTGATTGCGGGCTGCGATCTCCCTGAGACGTTCCAGACACTCAGCCTCGCTCAGCCCATCCGAAGTGTCCTCGAGGATCTCGAGATCTCGGTCGAGGCGGATGTTCGCAGGCACCGCAGCGTCGACCAGCGCGTCGAGCGACGAGAAGCCCAGAGTTTCGAGCATCGAGTCGATCTCGACCGAATCCGGCCCGATGTGGCGACGGGTGAAAGGAATGCGCTGCGGGGCGGCGCACGATGTCGTGCGCGCGCTGCTCGTCTGCGAGCTGGCGTCGGTCATGTTCTACGAGTCCTGTGAACTAAGCGGCGGGGCGAGCGCTGCGGCGGGCGGCCGGCCGCGGGGGACGCTGAAGACTATCCGACTCGGCGAGCGTCGTCCGCGACGCGGGCTAGCGACGGCGGCGAGGTTGGCAGAGCGGATAGCGGTGGGGTTGGCGGTGCGATGACGGTGGCGATCAGCGTCGTGGCGAGCGCCTGACGTCAGGTGTGGGCACCGGCGCCCCGACGTCGCCGCCGATCGACCTGCGGTAGCTGGTCACGCACCAGAAAACACACGTAGCTCCAACGATCGCGACCAGGGCTCGATTGGTTGCCAGGAGTCGATCGAGCGTCATGGGAGAGTCGCCGTTGGAGGTGGTCATGTGGGGCGCGACCCAGTTTTCCGAGAGCCACCTGTAGCCTGATGGATCGACGATGGTGAGCAGAGTGTCGATGGGAGTGCCCCGAGGCGCCGGGTGGACCGTCCAGACGATGGCGAGCCAGGCGACCAGCGCCACGGGGACGACGTAGACGAGAGTCTTGTGCCGAGTGCGCTCGCCGATTGCAAACGACAGACCCGCGGTGAAGAACAGGCTCGGCAGGGCAAAGACCACAAGCGTTTCGAAGTAGTCGCCGAGGTGTTTGGCGATTCGCGGAAGGACCTGGCCGTCCTGGCTGCTTCCCAGGACCTCGAAGAACACCATTTCGGGAATCAGGTTGGCCGCGACTCCGAGCGAGAAGATGCTGAGCACGCCCAGGAACTTGCCCCACACGTACTCTTCCGGAAGCAGAGGGGTGCTGTGGAGGATCTCGCCGACCCGGTCGCCGACATCGCCGATGATCGCCAGGCCGGCCGCAATGGCGACGAACCACCCGGCGACGAGAGCGGTACCCAGCGCGATACCTCTGGCAATGGCGACGCTGTGAGCGGCCGCTCCTTCGCCCGTGAACGCGAAAGGGCCGTTGGCAATTGCCCAGCTCACGGGCACGATCAGAGCGAGGAACGCCCAGAACAGTGGACGTCGCCACTGTCTCGAGAACTCGAGTCGTGCCACTGCGACGGTTCTGCGAGGACTCATGCCGACAAGGGCCCTTCGTCGAGGACGTCGTCGACCGAGTCCCATTCCTCGATGATGGACAGGTAGGCGTCTTCGAAAGTCGCCGCGACCTGATTGAAACCCGGCGGTGGCTCGTCGCCATGGGGAAGGACGATTCTGGTGGTTGCCGGGTGATGCTTCTGAGCAAAGACCCTGTCCCGAAGTGACTCCCGTGCGGCCGAAACCGTAGTCGTCTGCAGGAGCTGCCCGCCCGAGAGGATGGCGCAGCCCTCGCACAACTCACCGATGAGTTGCGGACTACGACTTGCGATCACGACAATTCGCCGTCCGAGAAGCTCGTGAAGCAGGTCGTGAAGGACCTCTCGCTCGTGGGGCTCGCCGTCGGTGATGGGCTCGTCGACCAGGATCACCTGCGGGTTGCCCGCGACGGCTTGCGCCAGGGCCAGTCGCTGGCGCATCTCGGGTGTGTAGGTGGCCAGTCGATCGCGAGCGGCAGCGCCCAGTCCGACGTGGTCGAGCAGGTGGGAGGCCGCGTGTTTTGCGCTGCCGTGCCTCGAGGCACTCTTGAGCTCGATCAAGTGGGTCAACATCTGGAGGCCGGTGACGTCCGAGTAGAAGCCGTAGCTCTGGGGGACATAACCAAGTCGTGACCACATGGCTTCGGGATGGGACAAGACGTCGATGCCGTTGATGCGAACGAGTCCCGACGTGGCGTCGAGGAGGCCGGCAAGGATCCGCATGAGCGTGGTCTTGCCGGATCCCTCGGGGCCCACGATTCCGAAGAGCCCGGCATGGATGTCGAGCTCGATGTCTTCCAGCACGGTGTGGTGGTGACCGAAGACTTTGTAGAGCTTGCGAATCTTGATCACGGTACAAACTCGGCCGGACGCGGGGTACGCCGGTTCGTGGGACGGGTTTGGAGGTGGCCGAGCCATTCTCGCAGGTCTGGCTCCAACTCGAGAGTGAGAGTGAGGACTGCCAGTTCCACCTTCGAGACGCCGGATCTGCCCTCATGGCTGCCGGCGCCTCGCTTCTGAAGTGCTGTTCTTTTTGGGCGGCTCTCTATCCCTACGTGCCCGACCTCTCGAGATTCCGGGAATCTGTCAGAACGTCGCAATCATGCGGTTGGGCTCGGAATATCGACGCAGCAGCCCTCGTATACTCAGTCGAACGAGCGAGCGCTGGCCCCTTGGTGCTCGATTCCAGATGAGGCAGCTGGACTCTGGCCGGCACCAAACGACTTCGCTCGACCGCGATCTCTCCAGCGCGGTTGACTCGATCCACTCCCAGGACAGGCGCTCCCACCCGCCGAGGCGTTTCCCATCATGAAGTTTCCAATGATCATGTCGTTGCCGATGATCGTGCCAACGATCGCGAAGACCCCCCGACTCGGGCGAGCGCCTGGCGCTGCCGGTCTCGTGACCTGGAAGAACTCACTGACCGTGGGACTCGTGCTCCTGGTGGCCACGGGCCTTGCAGTTCCCGCCTTTGCCGGTTCGGCAGATGACGCAAGTCTTCAAGAGCGCAGCTTTCTGGCTGCATGGGGACTCATCAACGACCGGTACTGGGATCCCGAGTTCGGCGGCCTGGACTGGGCCGGGGTGCGCGATGAGCTCTTGCCGAAGGCCAAAGAGGCGGAGTCCAATGCTCAGCTACGGGACGTCCTCGAAGAGATGCTCGGACGGCTCGGTCAGTCGCACTTTGGTGTCATTCCGGGTGATGTCGGAGAAGCACCACAAACGAGCGACG
>JANQPS010001306.1 GCA_028285365.1 Thermoanaerobaculia bacterium
TCAGCCAGTCGTCGCCGGCTCTAGCGAGCGGCGGACGACCGTCTGCGGTGGGCTTGTACTCGTCGACCTGAGGCAGCTCGACTGGAAGGGACTCATCCGGTAGCGCGACGATCTCACCCGTCGCCTCGCCATCGTCACCCAGAACGTGCGCGACCGGGAACGGCTCGCCCCAGTAGCGCTGGCGCGAGAACAGCCAGTCGCGGAGCCGATACTCGACCCGAGCGGTGCCGAGGTTGTTGTCGGTCAGCCAGGAGATCATCTTCTCCTTGGCGTCTTCGACTTCGAGCCCGTCGAGGAATCCGGAATTGATCGCAGTGCCTTCGCCTAGGTAAGCCTCTCCCTCCCAATCGTCTGGAGGCTGGACCGTACGAACGATGTCGAGGTCATAGACCTTGGCGAAGTCCCAGTCGCGCTGATCCTGCCCGGGCACGGCCATGATCGCACCCGTGCCGTAAGACATGAGCACGTAGTCGGCGACCCAGATCGGGAGCTTCTGGCCGTTGGCAGGATTGACGGTGTAGGCGCCGGTGAAGACCCCGGTCTTGTCCTTCGCGAGATCGGTACGCTGGAGCTCGGTCTTGTTGCGGCTGTCCTCGAGATACTCGTCGACGGCTGCCTGTTGTTCCGGCGTCGTGATGTCGGCAACCAGAGGGTGCTCGGGCGCGAGGACGCAGTAGGTTGCGCCGAACAGCGTGTCTGGCCTCGTCGTGAAGACCACGAAGTTCTTGCCTGCGTGTCCTTCGATGTCGAAACGGATCTCGGCGCCGTGGGACTTGCCGATCCAGTTGCGCTGCATCTCCTTGACGTGCTCAGGCCAGTCGACGTCGTCGATCTCTTGCAGCAGGCGCTCGGCGTAGGCGGTGATCTTGAGCATCCACTGCTTCATCATGCGGCGCTCGACCGGGTCGCCGGTGTCGACGTAGACGCCCTCCTTGACCTCTTCGTTGGCCAGGACCGTGCCGAGTTTGGGACACCACCACACTGGGACCTCTTCCATGTAGGCGAGGCCTCGTTCGTAGAGCCTCAGGAAGATCCACTGGGTCCAGCGGTAGTAGTCAGGGCTCGACGTGTTGACCTCGCGCTCCCAGTCGTAGCTGAATCCGAGGCGCTTGATCTGTCGGGTGAAGGTCGCGACGTTGCGTTTGGTGATGGCCGCGGGGTGCTCGTTCTCACGCACGGCGGCACGTTCGGCCGGTAGGCCGAAGGCGTCCCAGCCCATGGGGTGCAGGACGTTGAAGCCGCGCATGCGCTTCGAGCGCGCCACGACGTCGGTGGCGGTGTAGCCCTCGGGATGGCCAATGTGGAGGCCAGCGCCAGACGGGTAGGGGAACATGTCGAGAACGTAGAACTTCGGCTTGGCCGTGAGCACGTCCGGATCGTCGGGAGTTCTGAAAGCTTGCCGGTCTTCCCAGATCTGTTGCCACTTGGGCTCGATGGTTGCGGGGTCGTAGCTGTCTCTGGACATGTCTCTAACCTTTGATGATCCTGGAACCTTGATGATCATGGAATCCTGATGATCATGGAGTCTCGACGAACCCGGAGTCTCGATGACCTTGGCCAGTGTTGCGAAGAACCGAATTCGAGGAGGTGTGAGGTCGCTGGTTGATGGGGCTTGGTCGATTGGCGCGGGCCTAGAGGCCGACAGCCAGTGCGTCGCGGTCGCTCAGCCAGCCGCCGTCGCTGCGCTGAGAAACTGTCGCGTCGCGCTTCCACGAGCGCTCGCAGCGAGGCTCGTTGCCGAGGTCGGTGACGAGGACCTCGCTGGCGTCTTTCGTGAGTTCGACCCTGGACACACCGAGGAGGTCGGGCAAGTCAGCGGCAAAGCCGGCTAGAACGCCGTCGGGGTCAGGGACTGCGACCCCTGCGTCCAGAGGGTTCTCGATGCCCACGGTCTTGGCTTGCTCGAGAGCCCGGTCGACCGCCTCGTGAGTCTCCAGCACCCGGCTCCAGTTCTCGTCCGCCCACGTGCTCCGACCGTCTCCAACGACCGCAAACGTCTCGAGATGGACCTCGGCATCGTCACCACGAAGTGCCTTGGCTGCCTCTTCCGCAGTATGAGGAAGGATTGGCGCCAGCAGGGTGGTCAGGACGTTGGCGACCTCGTACATGACGGTTTGTGAGGCACGCCGCCGCCGCGAGTCGGCGACGTCGCAGTAGAGACGGTCCTTGACGGCGTCGAGGTAGAGCGCCGAGAGCGTGTCGTTGCAGAAGTCGAAGAGCAGCAGATGAGCTCGTCTGAAGTCGAAACTCTCGTAGGCACTCAGGACACTCTCGCGCAGCTCTACGGTCTTCTGGAGCGCGAACGCGTCGATGGAGCTCGGCTCGATGGCTTCGAGGGGCACTCCCTCTGAAGGACTCCAGTCGCCGAGGTTGCTCAACAGGAAACGGAGGGTGTTGCGGACCTTGCGGTAGGACTCGCCGGCCAGCTCGAAGTAGGAGTGATCGACCTTGATGTCGTTCTCGTAGGCGAGTGAACTTACCCACCAGCGGCAGACGTCGGCCCCGAACTCTCCAAGCAGTTCTCCCACATCGAGGGTGTTGCCGAGCGACTTGCTCATCTTGTGGCCGTCTTTGTCGACGATGAAGCCATGGGTGAGCAGATGACGAAACGGTGCTTCGCCGGTCGCTCCGAGTGAGGCCAGGAGGGACGATTGGAACCACCCACGATGCTGATCCGACCCTTCGAGATAGAGATCGCTCGGGTGGCCCTGGTCGCGAACCCTCATGACGGCGTTCCACGACGAACCCGACTCGAACCAGACGTCGAAAATGTCGTACATCTTGCGAAGCTGGTTGAGCTCGATCGAGCCGTCACGGACCCCGGCGGGTGCTGCAGCATCACTCGCCGCGTCGTAGCTCTCGAGGAGCTTCGCCGGAGCTTGGTTGAACCAGGAGTCGCTGCCCTCGCTGGCGAAGGTAGCGGCAACCGCGCGAACCGAAGCCGCGGTGAGGAACACCGAACCGTCAGGCAGGCTGAACGCCGGTATGGGGAGTCCCCAGGCTCGCTGTCGTGACAGACACCAATCGGGTCGCGACTCGAGCATGCCGCGCATGCGCTTCTCGCCCCACTCCGGAACGTAGGTGACGTCGGCACTCGCTGAGAGCGCGAGATCGCGAAGGGTCTGAGTCTTGCCGTCGAGCGGCCGGTCCACTGCGACGAACCACTGTTCCGTGGCGCGGAAGATCACGGGCGTCTTCGAGCGCCAGTCGTGCGGATAGGAGTGCAGGAAGTCGTCGTGCCTGAAGAGCTGACCGGTGGTCGTGAGCTCCCCGATGATCTTCGGATTCGCGTCCCAGATCGACAGGCCGCGCAGGTCTTCGCGGACCGAGTCGTCGTAGGTACCGTCGTCTCGCACCGGACAATAGATGGGGACACCCTCTCTGATGCCGGTGTGGTAGTCGTCGGCGCCGTGACCAGGTGCGGTATGAACCAGCCCCGTGCCGTCGTCGAGGCTCACGTAGTCGGCCGCGACGATGCGCCCGGTTCCGTCGGACATGGGCAGCTGGTACTCGAGCCCGAGGAGTCGGTC
>JANQPS010001315.1 GCA_028285365.1 Thermoanaerobaculia bacterium
CGAGAGGAGCGTGTCATGGACAAGAGAAAGTCAGTGTTCGCCATGCTGGTGGTATTTGCTCTGGGTGTGACATTGGGAGCCTACGGTGCCAAGAAGCGAGGTGTGGATCCAGGCGCCTGGGAAGGACGCACGGCCCAGGAGGCCCACGACGAGTTGATGAGCATCGGTAAGGGGCTACTCGACAAGGACGACACATGGGAGCGGATTCACATGGCGCGAGTGCACCTCGTCAGCGGCGATACCGAGGGCGCCGAGGCAGTGTTCGACGAGTTCCTGACGGTTAAGACCGGCTCGGGAAACCTCGTGCGCATCGCCCGCGCCTACGCCCACAACGGCGACTGGGAGAGCGCGAAGCCGATCTACGACCGGGTCCTCGATCAGTCCCCGAAGGACGAAGACTGGCTGGCAGAAGCCGGAGCTTTCTACAACCTCAATGGTGACCGCGAGACCGCGGAGGAGTTGTTCGCGCGAGCCTTCGAGCAAGACCCGAAAGACTACGGCAACATCCTGACTGCGGCGGGCTCGTACGTGGGAGTGCCTCCCAGGAGACGCTGAGACAGTTCGGAGGTCACCCGCGTGACGCAGGCAGGTGCTGCTCACCCACAGTTCCGAGGCAGGCCGTCACGATCGGTCTAGAGATCGCCGAAGAAGAGCCCAGACCAAGAAGAGCCCAGACCAAGAAGAGCCCAGATAAAGAAGAGCCGAGACCAGGAAGAAGGAGAGATGTGACGAAATCGCCTGGCCTGGTGTCGCGTCCCGGTCGGTCTCTCCGGTCTCTCCAGTCGACCCCGGCCAAGGCCAACGGTCTCGTGGGTTGAACGTGGCGACGTCAAGAACGAGTCTGTGGGATTCTTCGGCGTGACGAAACGTAACCCGGGGTGGTGTCGTATCTCGAAAGGGGACAACCCGATCCGGGTAGGAACAGATACGAACGAGAGCCGATCTTCGAGCGTCCGACAATCCAGGGCGCGCGACATCGGCTCGAGGACTCTCTCAAAATGACTCAAACCAACGTCGCCGAAACGGCTTCCGAGAAACCTCTCCGACTGTGGCCTGGTGTCGCTGCGGTCGCCCTGCAATGGCTGCTCAAGCTCGGCGTACCGATCGTGGCGCCCCAAGCGTCGATCGTAGGTCTGCTGGGCGGCTTGATCCTGGGACTCGTCGTCATATTGTGGTGGCTGTTTGCCAGTCGCGCTGCGTGGAGTGAGCGTCTCCTGGGTGTCGGCGTGATGGTGGTCTCGCTGTTGGTAGCGCGCGTTTTTCTTCATGAGTCGCTCGCGACTCTGGGGATGGGGATCATCTATTTCGTTCACGCCGTGCCGGTACTCACCCTGGCATTCGTCGTCTGGGCCGTGGTGACTCGAAGTCGACCTCTGGCGTTCAGGCGACTGACCATGGTCGCGACGATCGTTCTGGCCTGCGGTTTCTGGACCCTGGTGAGAACCGATGGCATGGATGGCACGGCGAGCGCCTCGTTCGACTTCAGGTGGACGCCGAGCTCGGAGCAGAGGCTGTTGGCCCAGGAGGACACCGCCGTGTCGGGTAGTGGCGTCGGCTTCGTTGCGGGTGAGGCCGAGTGGCCAGGATTCCGAGGCCCGGCTCGTGACGGAGTCGTGCAGGGTGTGAGGCTCGCAACCGACTGGGAATCCACTCCTCCTCGGGAGATCTGGCGACGGCCCATCGGACCGGGTTGGTCGTCTTTTGCTGTGGCCGGCGACCTGCTCTACACGCAGGAACAGAGGGGTGACGACGAAGTCGTTTCGGCTTACGCGACCTCATCTGGAGAGCCCGTGTGGCGCCATGTCGACGAGGCGCGCTTCTGGGAAGCGGTTGGCGGCGCTGGTCCCCGAGCCACACCGACGCTGCTCGATGGCCGGGTCTACGCGCTCGGCGCCACCGGCAAGCTCAACGTTCTGGACGCGGCGTCTGGCGATGTGATCTGGTCGCGCGATCTGGTCGAGGACACAGGCGCTGAGGTGCCGGGATGGGGTTTTGCCAGCTCGCCGCTGATCTATGGCGACTCGGTCGTCGTCGCGGCGGCCGGGCAACTGGTGGCCTACGCCCTCGAAGACGGGGACCTGCGTTGGCAGGGTGAGAAGGGCACCGGCTACAGCTCACCCCATCTGATGCGCGCCGGGGGAGTCAACCAGTTGCTGATGCTGAGCAGCATCGGATTGGTCAGCGTGCGACCCGAGGACGGGAGCGAGATCTGGCGTCATGACTGGGTTGGCGAGCCGATCATTCAGCCGACTCTGGTAGGGGATGACGGACTGCTCGCCACGACGGCGGGTGCCAATGGCTCGGAGGGCTTGAGGCGATTGCGGGTCGCACAGGTGGCAGGTGACTGGTCGGTCGAAGAAGTCTGGACCTCGAACCGCCTCAAGCCCTACTTCAACGACATCGCGGTGCATGAGGGACACGCCTACGGATTCGACGGCAGCATCCTGGCGAGCGTCGATCTCAGTGACGGCTCGCGCAACTGGAAGGGTGGGCGCTACGGTCACGGTCAGCTGGTGCTGGTCAGCGACAGTGAAGTCCTCCTCGTGCTGACCGAAGACGGCGACCTGGCGCTCGTCGAGGCCAAGCCGGACGGCTTCGAGGAACTGGCTCGGGTTCCGGCCATCGAGGGCAAGACCTGGAACCACCCGGTCGTCGTTCGCGACCGGCTCTACGTGCGTAACGGCGAAGAGATGGCTGCTTTCAGCTTGCCACTCGCCAACCAGACGTGATCGGTGTTCGCCACGAGGCGAATCGAATCCCGTCGTCGTCTCCAGCTCGATAGGTCCTGAGTCCTCTAGCGCGGCGTTTTGTCGTCCGCGCAGAGGTACTCATGGACCAGCCGGTGGAAGTGGTGAACCCCGTTCTCGCGGGCGACAGAGAAGCGCCCGGTGTCGTAGGCCCGCGAGCCCAGTCGCTCCTGTACCCATTCGCAGACCTCGATGTCTTCCTTTTGGATCTGATCGCTGAAGGAGATGGCTTCGTCGACTGCTTCGCGCCGTTCCCGAGCGAGATCGGGCAAGGCGAACCACTCGAAGATCGTCAGGGTGTGATCGTGATCGATCGGTAGGACGACATTCAGCTGGAGGTTGTCGGGGTAGAGGTTGAGCATGAGGTTGGGGAAAACCCAGTAGTAGAGCGCCTGCTCCTCGCCATCGGTTCTGAGGTAGCGGCGATCGCGGTCCCCGACCGAGCCAGCGCCCGGTCTGAAGGGTGCGTGTTGGCGTGAGTGGAAGCGTCGCGTCTCGACGAGGTAGGCCGCGTAGTCGATGGTGCGGTAGAGCCCCGGATGAGCGATGGGTATGTGGTATCCCTCGAGGTAGTTGTCGACGTATACCTTCCAGTTGGCATTGACGGTGTAGTCGCGTCGCTCGATCGACACCATCGAACCGAGATCGAAGCCAGCCTCGGCGATTTCGGTCGGAATCTCGCCAAGCACCTCAGACCAGGCCGGCGCGGTCGCATCGAGGTTCGCGAAGACCAAAGGTGCCCATTCGGCCAGAGTCACCGGGTCGAGGGCCACCGTGGCAGGGTCCCAGTCTTCGACGCCTTCGAACTCGCGCGCTCGCCTCAGGCACCCGTCGAGACCGTAGGTCCAGCCGTGGTAGCGACAGAGTAGCGCGGGAGCATTGCCGTGACCGACGGCGACGGGTCCAGCTCGATGCTTGCAGACGTTGTAGAAGCCTCGCAGGACCTCATCGTTGCCACGCACCGCCACGAGAGGCTCTCCGCCGACTCCGCCAGTCATGAAGTCGCCTGGATTCGTCACCTCGGCGCTGGCGCCCAGCCATTGCCAGGTCCTGGAGAAGATGCGCTCCTGTTCGGCATCGAGAAAAGCCGGGTCGAGGTACCAGCGCGACGGCAGCGTCTTGGCGCGGGCCAACTCGCTCGGGCTGTAGTCGTCGAGGCCCAGGAGCGTCGTCAACCGTCAGCTCCTGGGGAGGAGAGCGACGGCGCGGGCCGGGCCGCCAGAGCCGCTCTCGATCTTCATGGGGAGGGCGATCAGCCAGGCGCCGGTCTCGGGGAGACGCTCGAGAGCGGTCAGGTTTTCGAGTCCGGGAACGCCGGCAGCGGCAGCGACCTGGTGGACGATGAAGTCTTCCGACGGTCCGTAGTCGATGCTTGCGGTATCGACACCCAGGAGTTTGGCGCCACGATCGTAGACGAGGAGCCGGGCGGCCTCTTCGCCATACGAGGGGAAGTGGAGATTGGAGGCGTCTCCGGGTGTGTCGTCACCCAGATACTGTCGAGCGTCGGGCCACTTGCGACTCCAGCCGGTACGCAGGAGGATCGCACTGCCTGTGGGGATCGTTCCGTGTTGGGTCTCCCAGTCTTCGATGTCGTCTACCTGCAGGAGGTAGTCGGCGTTGCCGGCGGACTGGCTGGTGA
Organism: Thermoanaerobaculia bacterium; assembly: GCA_028285365.1. Lineage (GTDB taxonomy): Bacteria > Acidobacteriota > Thermoanaerobaculia > Multivoradales > Multivoraceae > JANQPS01. Next base: position 4,387 of record JANQPS010001315.1, read on the forward strand.
CGTCGATGACCACCGCAGGGGCGAGGAGGCTGTCGAACGGAATCTCCTCCATCGTGAGACCACCCTCGAAGAAGTGGATCGGCGCGTCCAGGTGGGTGCCGCCGTGCTCCGCGGTGCAGAACGAGTACGCCGAGTAGAAGTAGCCGCCATCGGTTGGGCCAAAAGCCAACTCGTCGTGGCGGAATCCCTGAGTGTCGGTTGGCCAGTAGAGTGTCTGGCCCCCGTAGGAATGGCTGAGATCGACGACCTCCAGCCCTGACAAATCGAGTGGTAGCGATTGTGTGGTTGAAGCGGCGGGTGTCTCGCCGGCCGGAGCACAACCGAACGCCAGCGCCCCGGACAGAACCGCGATCCAGAAGACCGTTCGTGACACTCGAGGCGTCCGCGGGGCGAGGTGGGGGTCGGTCTGCATGGGTGAGATCATCGAGGTTTCGCTTTCGAGCACGTTCATGAGAAGTCGAGGGCGAGGTCAAACTGGAGAGAACGCCGGCCCCGAGACAGCCGGCTGGCGGCTAGGAGCGCGCGACAAGAGTATCTTCGGAGGCTACACCCGACGAGTCTTTCTCCGAGCGACGAGATGAACAATCGAGGCTGGAGTCTCGTAGAGTCTGATAGTTCCCCTGACGCTTCCAGGAGCCGCCCATGAGTTGTGAGTCACGGAGCCGATGAGCTCGATCGAGCGAGATTCCGAGCCGTTGGCGACTTCTGCGTCGACAGCCGCAGACGTGCAGGACGGCGGCACCCAGACGACCGCGCGCGCGTCGGCAAGGCGCTCGCTTTCGAGCGTGCAGCAGGAGCTGGCTTCGGCCCGCGCGGAGTGTCAGCAGCTGGCCCGCTCCTTACGCGAAGCGGAGGATCGCCACCGCGAGACGTCGGAGCGGCTCCAGTGCGACCTGGCTCTCGCCCGTGAGATCCAGCACGGGCTGCTGCCTTGCGCCTCGCCCGAGTGGGACGAGCTGGACCTGTTCTGCTTCACCCGCCCCGCCGCGGAGATAGGTGGCGACTTCTACACCCACCGAGCGAGCAACAAGCCGGGCGTGCTGCTCAACAAGTACATGCTGGCGGTTGGCGACGTCTCTGGAAAGGGAGTGTCGGCTGCCCTGCTCATGGCCACTACGCTCTCGCGGTTCGACGCGATCGTCGATCGCCCGTTTGGTCCGGCGGAGAGACTGGCGCATCTCGATCGCGAGATCATGCCGTTCACCAAGCCGCGGCGCCAGAATTGCGCGTTGTGCTACGTCGAGATCGTCGGGGTCAACACGGTGCGTCCGCTCTTGCGTACGGCGAACGCGGGCTGCATCCCGCCGTTCGTCAAGGGGGGTGACGGTGCTGTCGAGTGGATCGTGATCGAAGGGCCTCCGCTGGGTCACGGTCTCGGCGCCAAACACGGTTACAAAGAGGTCGTCAAGAAGGTCTCGAAGGGAGATCTCGTCGTGCTGACGAGTGACGGTGTCGTCGAAGCGCAGGACGAGAACGGCGAGCTCTACGGTTTCGACCGGCTTCAGGAGGCGATCTCGGCGGGTCCGCCCGGCTGCGCCGAGAGTCTGTTGGAGTACCTGAGGGACGATGTCTCCCTCTTCGTCGGAGGCGCCGATCAGCAGGACGACATGACCATACTGGTAGCCAAGATCTAACCCTTCGACCGAGTCTCTTCTCGAGCGCCAGGCAGCTCGGGTGCCGTTGGCAGCCTGGTCAAAACGAAGGCCAGGCTCAAGGGGATCCCGGCAAGCGCCAGGTTGTAGACGTCGCTCGGGAGCGCCGCGTTCGGTGCCAACCATCCAGCTCTACCCAACGCGGCGATCGCAGTGAACGTCAGGAGAGAGGCTGCGATCACCCTTGCTGCACTCCGTGACCTGGGGTCGAGGTCTCGTTGAAGCGCTTTTCTGAGGAACACGACGCCGGCCAGCAGAGCCAGGACGGCTGCCACCCCGAGCAACACCGCGGCGAGAATTGCCGCGACGCGTCTCTCGATCCAGAGCCCGAACGGAGCGAGCACGATGACGGCCAGAGCGGGGGCATGCAGCCAGCGCCGGAACCTCTCCTGACTCGTCGTCCCCAGTGCAAGCGCGAGGGCCAGCAAGCTGACCTCTCCCGAGTAGGTGGCTGCGACATAGACAAGGAGGAAGCCGACCTCGTAAGGGCCGCCGACGGCTCCGCCCCAGTGGATCGCGCCGCCAAGACAGTAGATCAAGAAGTAACGGGCGAGCGCGTCGTTGCGCCGCGCGAAGACCAGTGTCCCCGAGCCCAGGAAGATGATCCCCAGCATGGTCAGCCAAACGCGTGTCTCGGGTGTGACCACGATGATTGTGGACGGTACGACCAGAGCCGAGACCCTCCAGAGCAGGACGAGGAAAGAGAGAGTAAGTAGCGTCGCCAGAAGCCGATTCGGCACACGAGCCCTGGGGACTCGGCGTGTGGAGCGAGATCGCTCGTCACACGACGCGGCGGTACGGGCAGGTTCTGGCGATTGGGTTGGCATGGGATCACCTCCAGCGGAGTTGGGCTCCATGCCTGCGGGCTAAGATCGATCGGGGCGAGGAACATGGAGCGTTTTCGCCTCGACCGTACGGCCAGTGACTCTCCGGAGTTGCTGAACGAATTCTGAACGGAGCCTGGTGCAGGGTTCCTTCAGGCCGTCCGCTCGAGCAGCCTCGAGTCATCCGAACGACCTCCGGGGGATCGCAATGGAACCGAGCCGAGATCGAGAGCCCGACTCTCACTTGCTGGCGTTTTCCGACTTCACTTTCGATCTGGCGACGGGGGAGCTGAGGCACCTTGGTGAGCCGGTTCCCTTGAGACCCCAGGCAACGCGAGCGCTACGAGCCCTGGTCGAAGGGCGCGGGCGGCTCGTGACGCGCGCTGAATTGCGTCATGCCCTTTGGGGTGAGCGTCACGTGGCGTGGGAAAGTGGGCTCCACCAACACATCAGCCAGGTACGCAGAGCCCTTCGGGAGAACTCCGGAGGTGCCGACTTGATCCAGACGGTTGCGCGTCGCGGCTATCGGCTTGCCGTGCCGGTGACCGCCTGTGGCGTCGATGTGGCTGTCTCGAGCCAGACCGGCTCGAGCTGTGTGCGGCCGGTGGTACCGATCGGAGCGAGACTCAAGTGGTTCGCGTTCGGTGTAGCCACTGTCCTGCTCGTGCCGGTCACCGTGCTGGCCGCGTGTGGCTGGTGGTTGAGTCTCTAGCTCGGTCGAGTTTCTAGCTCGGAGGTCCGTCGTCGAGCAGCGGCTCGCTCTCCTGAGACTCGCGTGGCGAGAAGGGGAACCCCGGGTCCAGATCGAGCACCTCACGCGCTGGCTCGGAGAGCGAAGCCATGTGCTGGCACTGCCACTGATCGCGATCCTCGATCCCCCTCACCGTGTGCCCGTCGGCAATCACTGGTCCTCGCTCGAAGATGTAGCTGGCAGTTCTGTACAACACTTCGGTGACTTGTCGGGGATCGAGCCCGCGAAAGTGGCACTGCAGGTCGATCAGTCCGAAGGCACCAAGCCCGAGAGTGTCCATCAGGAACTCGACCTCTTCCGGCGGAGAGTCATCGAACTGCAGCCTGAAGAAACGGACGTTGACGAAACCGGGGAGCGGTGACTCGAGATCCCGGTCGAGCCAGGATCGGCAGGCCACCTCCGCTTCGATCAGCTGTTGTGTTGCGGGCCAGAAAAGGGCGCTCGGCTCGAAGGCGCGGGTGAGTGCTATGAGAGCGATCTGCAGACGCCGGCAGCGGCCCTGATGATCCAGCCCGGACTGGCCGGCATCCGCGAGCGTCCAGCGTTCTCGACAGCGCCCCACGAGAGTCGCCGCGTCGGGAGTCAACCAGGATTGCTGGACTGCCTCATGGACCTCGTGGGCTGACACACCACCTCGTGTGAGCGACCATGACGGCGGTGTTCCGGCATCAGTCTTCTGGGTTTGCTCGAAGACGAAAGCCGGAGGTCGACCGGGATCGTCGGTGAATGGGACACCGGAAACGCGAAGCTCGAGCTCCCCACCCAGTTCGGTCAAGGCTGCTCGAATGGCCTCGGTGTCGTCCGGTATGGAACGCTCGAGCCGGTCGGTCGTAGGCTCTTCGAAAAGCAGTTCGACGCAGTAGCGTCGATACCAGGGCAGTACGTGTCGCTGGGGGTCGTCAGCCAAGACTTCGAGCTCGATGAACGGCGGCGATGCTCGGGGTCGGGCTCAGCCGAACTGAGCCAGGAAACTCTGGCGCGATTCGCTGTCGCCCACGAGGTGGAGCCGACACTCGCTGCCGAGCAAGGTCTCGGGCGCCGGGTTCACCGCCATGTCTCCTCGCTCCTCGACGGCTACGACGGTGGCACCGGTGGCAACCCGAATCGACGACTCTGCGAGGGTCTTGCCCCTGAAGGTCTCGGGCACGTCGAGTGAGTACAGGAACAGGCCCTCCGCGACTCGCTCGCCGTCTCCCGACGGGATGTCGAGGAGCTGCTGGGTTGCCAGCGCCGCACGACTCACCGTGAAGGCGGCACCCGCTGCGGAAAGCTCGTCGGCGACGTCCACAGAGTCGCACACAGCGATGATGCGGGCACGTGGGTTGATCTGACGGCACAGCAGGGTTGCGAAGAGGGTCAGTGAATCCGAGTCGGTGGCGATGACCACGGTTGGCGATGGTCGCCCTTCGTCATCAGCCAGGCCAGCGCCGATCAGCGCTTGCTCGTCGACCGGGCCGCCAGAGCCTCGAAGCTCGCCCAGACGACTCTCAGGTCGCTGGGGCGAGCCGTCACTCGTGGGGGCAACCGCCGTAGACACGATCGTGGCCTCGATCTCGCGACTCTTCAGCAAGTCTGCGAGAGGGTTTGCGATCGTCGACTTGCCGATGATGATCACGCGCTCGTCAGAGTTACCGACGCCGAAGACCGCTTCCATTCGCACGAGCTGCGCCCCGGTGCCGGCAAGGAGCAGAACACCGTCGTCGGGGACGACCGTCTCCGGTGTGGCTGTCTCGTAGCGCGAGCCTTCCCAGCTTCCCAGGACACTGACGGGTGTCAGGGTGTCGTGCCAGTCTTTGAGCGGGCGGCCGCCGAGAGGCGTGGTTGCCGTGTTGGCCTCGGCGAGAATCAGATCGCCGTCCTGGCGGACCACGGAGATGAGCGAGTCTCGACCGATCACCCGTCGACACAAGCTCTGAGCGAGCAGCTGGTCGATGACGCAGACTCGATCGACACCAGCACCAGCGAGGATCTCGCCAGCTCGCGTCGTCGTGGCCGTCGCCGCGACGGTGCCAGACAGTCCCTGCAGCTGACGAGCTCGCGCGAAGTTTTCGAGGTCGCCTTCAGTGAGCACGACGTGTCGAGCCTGGCTCAGGCGCGGCGCTAGAGAGGCCGTGGCGCTCGACGGGGCAGGAACGACGACACACTGCGCGCCCAGAGGATGGGCCGCCATCGCACGGGCCAGGGAAGTGTCTCCCAGCAGCACTACAGCCGAATCTCGCGCGATGGTTTCGACGTCGGCGCCGTCTTCCAGGAGACCACTCGCACCCGGTTGCGTTCGAGGAGACCAACTCACGACGGCCCAGCGCACCAACACGATCAGCAAGACGACTCCGGTCAGCCGGACCAGAGTCTCGAAGAGGACACCGGTTGTGCTCTGCCAGGCGATGTCGGTGGCTCCGGTGGTCAGAGCCGTGAGCACCCACAGGCCCGCTTCCGACCAGTTCGGCTCGGCTCCCTGCTGGGCAGCGAGGAGTCGGAGCAGGAGCACGTAGCCGGCCACCAGGACCGCCAGCACGGCGAGCGCAAAGGGCAGGGCGCGACTGGAATGTTCAGGCGAATTGGACGCCGAGTTCCGCACGGTAGGCAACCAACCAGGTGGGCAGACAATCAGTGAAAGACAATCAGCGAGAGAGATGCAACCGAACGACAGGGGATCAGGCTCGAATCCTGAGGCCGGCTGTGACCGGGTCGAGGGGACGACGGCCCTGTCGCAACCGTCACTGTACTAAAAGTCCTCGGTCCCGGGCGGCTCGCGGCGAGAGCGCGAGAGAGCTCCTGAGTGGCGCGGAGAGACTTCGGGGGGTCCAGTACAATCAACTGCGAGAGCCTATGGGGCGCGACGGCAGCTGGTTCCGGAGTGCCTCGACGGTCATCGCCCAGGTTCCGACGATCCCACATCACGACCTACTCCGAGGAATCCCCGATGTATCGCAAGAGTCAGTCCGCGCGACTGTTTCCGTTTGCCACCGTCGCGAGCGTGCTCATGACGGCCGGTCTTCTGCCTGCTCTAGCCTCCCCCAACGCCGTCGAAGACCTACCGGAGAGCGTGACCTTCACGGAGCACGTGGCTCCGATTTTCATGGAGCACTGCGTTGCCTGTCATCGGCCCGGTGGCGTCGCCCCGATGTCGCTGATGAGCCATCGGGGGGTGCGACCCTGGGCC
>JANQPS010000111.1 GCA_028285365.1 Thermoanaerobaculia bacterium
TGTTGACGGGCACGTGCCCGGCCGACGTCGGATTCTGGTGTTCAGATCTTCAGATCGCGGGGGCTCAGATCACGAGATGGTGTGCACTACGCAACCTGAGAGTCTCGTCGTGTGCCAGGGGCCGCTTCGGCTCCGCTCATCCACCAAGCCGGTCGCATGAGACGGAGGCACACGAATCGCAGAAACTAACGAGCTGGGAAGCTCTTGTCAATGAGTGAGATCGAAACAACTCGCCCGATGGAGTCGGTGGCTCAGCGAGAGTTCCCGCTCAAGAGGATCCGAGGTGGGTCAGCTGCTGCTGCGCCAGCACCGCCTCGTCACTTCGCGGATACTCGTCGACGACCCGCGACAGGGTTTCGCGACCGCTGGCCGAATCTCCGAGCTCGATGTAGGCGAGTCCTTTCCGGTAGAGAACAGTGGGGAGCCGAGCACTCTCCGGATAGCGACTCTCGACGTTCGCGTACTCCCGAATGGCGTCGCGATAGCTTCCCTGGAGGAAGTAGCACTCGCCGATCCAGTACTGTGCGTCGTCCGCTCGCTCATCGGCGGGGAAACGATCCACGAGTCGTCGGAAACCGAGCAGGGCCAGCGCATAGTCACCACGCTGAAAATCGCTGTAGGCAGCCTGGTAGAGAGCCACCGGATCCGAAGTGTCGATACTCGTGGGGGTCGGTTCGAGATCGAGCCAGGTGGAACGGAGCTGCTCGACCTCGGCTCTAGAGACGAGGATCTCGTCGGCCAGATCCGCGACCGAAGCCTGAGTGCTCGTCAGCCGCGAGGTCACGGCCCGCAGCTCTTCCGCGATCTCTGCAAGACGCTGACTGAGTTCGGCACTCGCCGCAGTGAGCTCCTGGTGTCTCTGAGACTGATTCTGCTCGATCGTTGCGAGATCGCCGTCGGTCTCGGAGCCGCGCTCACGGAGCTCGGTGACCTGTTGCTGAAGCTGGCGGATCTGGAGGTCCAGGCTCTCGAGCTGAGCCGTCGACGTGCAACCCGCTGCCAGGAGCGACAACGAGCCCGCCATTGCCCAAACCCCGAGCCGACGCTGCCAGGTCTGAGAGAAGCGCGCCAGGGCGGCATGGCTCAGAAAGACGTCGCCCAAACGAGAACGAGCAGCGCGGCTACGAACGGCCCGGTTTGGGCCCCGTGAGCGCGCTGCTCGCTTCACCGGCGAAGGACGGCGACGAGCCGCTACTGACGGCCGGTCAGCTTGAAGTGCGCGCGGCGGTTCTTCGACCAACAGGACTCGGTCGACTCCGTGCAGTCCGGGCGCTCTTCACCGTAGCTGATGGTGCGGAATCGGCTAGCTGGAATACCGAGCCCGACCAGGTAGTCGAGAGCCGCATTGCCTCGCCGCTCACCGAGGGCGATGTTGTACTCGTTGGTACCGCGCTCGTCACAGTGACCTTCGACCGTCACGATGAACTCCGAACGGTCCTTGAGGAACTGCGCATTCTGCTGCAGGCGGGCTTTCGCGGCATCGTCGAGCGTCGACTGATCGAACGCGAAGTAGACGTTGCCGAGCAGGCCTTGGCTATACGCATACTCGTTGGCCGCGGCGAGGTCTCCGTCGAGCGGAGTCTCTTGGATGTCACCGGAGTCGCTGGGACGCGGGCCGGGCGTGACGTCCGTCGTCGGCGGCGCGGCAGGAACCTCGGTGCGATCGGCGTCGAGATCGGCGGCCGGCGGGGTAGGGGGGTTCGGCTTGCAGCCGACCGCCAGCATAACGATCAAGGCAAGACCGAGTGAAACGGTACGTCGGAAGGTCATGCTCTTCTCCTCAGTGCGCACGATGCGAGTGCACGACAAGCAGGGTATCGGGGATTCGCTCCAGATTGGGCGGAGGCTAGCAAGCTATGGCCCTTGGTTCAACAGTTTGAGGCCAGTCAAGCGGCACTAATTCAGGTAATTAGACCACGAAGGCGCCTGACTCTCGCCAAGCGAGGTCAGGCGCTTGACGATCTGGCCTTCGCTGCTCATCAAATAGATCTGCTTCGAACCGTCACGGGTGGACTCGAACGCGATGAAACGACCGTCAGGAGAGAAGCTCGGCGCCTCGTGACTCCCCGGCCCGGTCGTCAGCAATCTCTCTTCGCCCGTCTCGACCTCGATGACGGCAATGTCGAAGCGGGTATTGCTAGGAGCTCGCCTAGCAAAGGCGATCCGAGTCCCCTCTGGATGCCAGGCCGCTCCATCGTTGTACTTGCCCTCGAACGAGAGCCGGCGGATCTCACCGCCCTCGGTATCCATCATGTAGATCTGAGGCGTGCCTGAGCGGCTGGACGTGAAGGCAATGGATCTACCGGTCGGACTCCAGGCCGGGTTCGTGTCGATGCCCGCCGAACTGGTCAGCCGGACCACGGAGCTGCCGTCGGTGCGGCTCTTGTACACGTCGAAGTTTCCACCCTGAGAACGCGAGAACGCGAGCCAGCGGCCGTCCGGAGAGAAGGTCGGAGAGGTGGAGTGGCGATCGTCGACCAGGATCGACGACTTCTTGCCGGAATCGCGATCGACCCAGTACAGAGATGCGGCGCCCTCGAAGTAGGAGACGTACGCGAGACCGTCGCTCTGCGGGGACCAGGCTGGCGAGAACGTCAGCGAGCGGTGGCCGGTGATGCGACGTTGATCGAATCCGTCGTAGTCCATCAGGTAGAGCTCTTTGATCCCGTCACCGTCCCGATCCGATGTGAAGGCGATCGCGGTCTGCGCGATACCCCGTCGCCCGGTGAAGAAGAGAACGATCTCATCGGTGAAGCGGTGAGCAATCCGGCGCGCGAGATCGTAGGTGCCTCGATAGCGCTTGCCGAGGATCAACGAGCGCGAGGCGAGGTCGTACATACGACCCTCGAGGATCAGGCGTGAGTCCTCGATCTTGAGCTCGCTCAGGAGAACCACCTCGTTGCCGACGGATCGGTACTGCTCGAAGTCACGCTCGGGCTGTCCGGTGAGGGTCAGAGCCTGAAGAGCGTCCTGGCCCTGAATGTTGAAGATCCCCGTCAACTCGAGATCTTGCCTGAGTGTGTTCTCGAGCTCCTCTGCCGCTTCACGCGCCCCGAGCGGCAACGTGGCTGGACGCTTGGCGTCGGGCATGGCCAAGCGGATCCGGCGTCGCTGGCCTTGTTCCTCGAGCACCAGCACGACGTTGTCGTTCTCCGGCAGCGCGGCGGCCTCGTCCGGCTCCTGAGCAGGGAGATCGGTCGCCAAGAGCATCGTCAGGAGCGACGAGACGACGACGAGACGCAGGAACGTCGAGAGATGGCTCGGCGAGAGGGGCGCTGAACGGACTTGGGACTGGCTATCGCTCAAAGCAGTTCTCCAGGGGAAACGCACGGACTCGGAGACCGGTGCGGTTCATGTCGGATTGTGGTCTCGAAGGGGGAGAGAAGACCCGAGGGCGCAGAAGCTGAGGGCAGATTCCATGAGTCGTCAGCGAACAATGAGCTCGACTCCCAGAGAGGGCTTCTTGTAGCCACGCGGCAGCGGAAGGAGAGGCGATGCGGAACGAATGGCCCGAATTCCAGCCCGGTCGAGGGCGGGAGCGCCCGACGACGTCAGGACTGCTAGATCGGTCACGGTGCCGTCGGTCGCGATACGAAACGTTGCCACCATCTCGATGCCTTCGCGGACATCGGGTCGTCGATAGTGCTCCCTGATCCGCTGGAGCAGCTGATCGAGATAGTAGGAGTAGACGAAGTCCGGATCGTCGAGGGTGACCGTCGCGCTGTTGGTGCTAGTACCGGTGGAGGCCGCGGGAAGTCGGCTCCTCTCGCGTCCTTCGTCAGGCTCGGGCTCCGAATCGCTCGGTTCGGACACCTCCTGAGCGGGTTCAGGCTGGGGCTCCGGCGTCTTGGGCACTTCAGTCGGCAGGACCGGGATGTCGGG
>JANQPS010001319.1 GCA_028285365.1 Thermoanaerobaculia bacterium
TCAGCCAGCCCGAGCGCATCAGTTTGATCGCGACGCGTTTCTGGAAGGCGTCGTCGGCGCGCTCAGCGAGATAGACGTCACCCATACCCCCCTGACCGAGACGCTCCAGGATTCGGTAAGGGCCGATCTCAGCGGGAGGCTCGACGCTTTCGGAGTCCACGGCGAGGGGCGGTTCCGCCTGCGTCTCCGCGTCGTCGGCTTCCAGGTGGCCTCGTGCTTCGCGATAGAGGCCCGCGATCTCTTCGATGGCCTTGAGCTTCTCGAGGACTTCTCGTGAAGCTCCTTCGCCCAACTCGTCCCAGGCGACGCGCTCCTCGTCGCCGATCTTGCGGGCGGCGTCGAGGAGCTTGTCGTCGGAGTTCGATCGCGTTGTCATGTTTTTTGTCGGAGTCGTCGGACGGGTCCTGCTCCGACGAAGACTTGCGGGCGCCATGAAGGCCGAGCTCGCCTTTGGCCCGACGGTCTTGCTGACGGAGAGGCTGTGGAGGAGCCGGTCTTCCAAGGTCGGACTCTGCGCTCCATATCCTGCCAAGGGATCCACTCAGGCAGCCAGTAGTCGCATGACATGAATGCTGTCATGGCGCTTGATCTGGCTGTAGGCATCGCGATGCCAGCAACCTACTGAACCCTGTCGTGGCGACGGCGGAGCTGGCCGATCTCAGTCCGTCACGCTTCTGCCGGGCAGCCAACGGCTGGTGTTAGCCTCCCGTCTGCACATCGTTGACAGCCAGTGGGAGAGCGGGATGAAGCCAAGGGTTCTGCCGAGGTTCGCGTCGGTACTGACAGCCGTCGTCTTCTTGTCTTGCGTGAGTGCCGCGGCACTGGCTGCCGCAAGCCCGACGGAGCTCACTCCGCGCCTTTCGACTCTCGCCGCCGCGCCGTCTGCTGAGAACGTAGCTGCCTTCTGGGCGGAGATCGAGACGTCCGGTACGCCTTTGATCGAGCCAGTCGAGGGCAAGGACGACACCTGGTGGGTGACCTTTCTCTATCGTGACGACGATCCGGACGAGCCGGCTGGCAACGTGCTCGTTCTGGGATTCGGCAAAGGCTCCGAGTTCACGACCGAGGTCATGTCACGCATCGAGGGGACCGACGTCCTCTACCGGACTTACACGCGTGGTCGCGGTTTCCGCGGCAGCTATCAGCTGTCACCCAACGATCCGCTCACGCTGCCCGACATGGACGATCCGGAGTGGTGGCCCAGGCGTTTTGCCACCTTTGGCCCGGATCCGCTCAATCCGAAGAGGTTTGGTGATCGGTATTCCATCGTCGAGTTGCCGGGAGCTCCCGAACAGCCCTGGATCGTCCCGAACGACCAGGTGTCCAAGGGAGAAGTCGTCCATCACGAAGGCTTCAGGAGCGAGGTTCTCGACAACAAACGGCCGATCTCGGTCTACCTGCCTCCTGCTTATGACGCATCGCGAGCCCAGGCCTATCCGATGTTTGTCGTGTTCGATCGCGGGGCGTACCTCAACCAGGTGCCCACACCCACGATTCTCGACAATCTGATCACTGCGGGAGAGATCCCACCGCTCGTTGCGGTGTTGGTGGGTAACTCGGGGTCTGCGCGCAACACCGAGCTGCCGTGTAATCCCCAATTTGCGGAGTTCCTGGCGACCGAGTTGTTCCCGTTCGTTCGCGAGGGTTACCACGTCACGCGAGATCCCGCGGAGACCGTCGTGGGAGGCTCGAGTTTTGGCGGACTCGCCTCGACCTACTTCGCGCTCGAGCACCCGGAGCTGGTCGGCAACGTGCTCTCACAGTCGGGCAGCTACTGGTGGGCGGACGGCTGGGACTTCCGTCACCCTGATCCTGCAGTCGAGGGCGAGTGGCTGACGCGCCAGTACGCGCTTCGCGACAAGGTCGACGTTCGCTTCTACATGGACGTGGGGATCCACGAGGCCGGGAATCCCTCGATGGCCGTCGTCAATCGGCATCTGCGAAACGTGTTGCAGGCCAAGGGTTACGACGTCGTTCGCTACGTCGAGTTCAACGGCGGTCACGACTATCTCGTGTGGCGCGGCACCCTCGCGGACGGACTGATCGCGTTGCTCGGAGAGACGGCAGGGTCGGCGTCGTCACCCTGAGGTTGAGTCTCTTTACGATTCAGCGTGAGAGGTCGAAGCCTGGAGCTTCGACTGGTCTCGAACGAAGAGTCGCTTACCGATCAGCGTCGGTGTCGTACGGGTCAGCTCGTCGGCCTCATCGTGTTCTTCGGGCTCGTTGAGGGCGACTGGATAGGTAGCGAGGGGTAGGTGACGAAGGGATGGGTAACCCGAGGTCAGGCAGCCTCATGGCGCAGGGCGTCGACCGGGTTCATGGCCGCGGCCTGGCGGGCCGGCAGGTAGCCTGCCAGGATCCCCGTGAGGGACGACGAGAAGAGCCCGAAGGCGATGGCCCAGGCCGGCAGCACGGGAAGGAAACCCGGCACGGCGAGGGTGAGCAGGGCGGTCAGCGCGGTAGCGACCAGAAGGCCTGCGACGCCGCCGAGCAGGGAGAGGAGGGCGGCCTCGATCAGGAACTGGCGCTGAACATCGGCTCGATGAGCGCCGATCGCACGGCGAACGCCGATCTCCCTCGTGCGCTCGGTGACTGCAATGAGCATGACGTTGGCGATTCCGATGCCGCCGATGAAGAGACTCACTGCAGCAAGACCGACGGTCGCGAACGCGATGCCGGCGCCTACCTGGTCGAAGGTGTCGATGATCTGCTCCGAGGTCGACAGAGTGAAGTCGTTGTCTTCGCCCGGTCTCAAGCCTCGGAGCCGACGGAGCACGGCTTCGGCCTCGACTCGTGCCTCGCCGAGACGAGCCTGCTCGGAGCGCAGATAGAGCACCGTGGCATCAGCC
>JANQPS010001320.1 GCA_028285365.1 Thermoanaerobaculia bacterium
GGCATCACCACCGGGATTGGTGCGGTTCTCAACACCGCCAAGGTCGAGCCCGGCTCGACTGTGGTCGTTTTTGGGCTCGGCGGCGTCGGGCTCAGCGCGATTCAGGGAGCTGTCATGGCAAAAGCCTCTCGCATCGTCGCTGTCGACACCAATCCGGCCAAGTTCGCGTTTGCCCAGCAACTCGGCGCGACCGACGTGGTCAATCCCAAGGACCACTCGGCTCCGATCCAAGAGGTGATCGTGGACATGACGGATGGTGGTGCTGACTACTCGTTCGAGTGTGTGGGCAACGTCGACCTGATGCGCTCGGCTCTCGAGTGCTGCCACAAGGGGTGGGGTGAGTCGATCATCATCGGCGTCGCCGGTGCCGGCCAAGAGATCACGACGCGGCCCTTCCAACTGGTCACCGGTCGGGTTTGGCGCGGCTCGGCTTTCGGCGGCGTCAAGGGTCGTACCGAACTTCCTGGCTACGTCGATCGGTACATGGACGGCATCATCAACATCGATGACTTCGTGACCCACACGATGCCGCTCGAAGACATCAATCGAGCGTTCGACCTCATGCACGAGGGCGAGAGCATTCGATCGGTCGTGCACTTCTGAGGAGGGATTGCCTCGAGTCCGTTCGACGGCGTGCCGCGAACTCGTCGAGGCGGGCTCGCCGTGGGTCGGCGTATACTCATGGTGTCTCGAACGCGTGCCCGGTCTTCTCAGTCGAGAGCTCGAGAGACGGGGCTTTCGAGACGAGTTCTCGAGAAGTGGGAGTAGGCGAGACTCTCGAGGTGTTGCAGAAGGGTTGAAGAGGATTGGACGCCTGCGGTTTGGCCGTCGGCGGTGATCCGAATGGCTTCTTGAAACGGATGACTTTTTGAAACGGATGAGTGTCTGAGGGTCGACGATCGAGACATCTGATCGGGTCGGGCAAGCCGAAAGAGGCGGCGAGCCCTCGGCAGGCCTGAGATCGCGAAGCTCGACGGGACCTGAAGGCACAACATGGGAGGCAAGCTCACATGGCAGACCAGGACCAGTTCGACCAGCAGCAGACGAACCAGCAGATCACCGCCTCTCGGCAGGATTGGGGCTCCGAGGAGGTCTATGACGGCATCGAGCTGTCTGATGACGACCTGGAGTACGTGGTAGGTGGACTGAGTCCAGAGGCGAGCCTCGGAATGTTCCAGTCTCTGCAGTCTCACTTCGGAGTCGATTCATAAGAATCGGCCGGTAGGCACGACCAGAACATCACAGCGTCGCAGGCGAGTCGGCAAGACCGCCAACAGTTGGCGTCTGCAGGAGACCGGGAGGTCCCATGAGTCGAATCAAGGATTACGAGCGCTTGCTTCCCGACAGGGAGCCGACGCCTCCCGACGTCTTCTTCAATCGGCGTCAGATCGTTGCCGGACTGGGGCTCGGTACTCTCGCGCTGGCGGCACCACGATCGAGCGCTGCCGCTGCTCGACAACCGGTCGAGGTCCCCTTCTCCCGTCCGGAGGTCTTTCCGGCCAAACGGAACGAGAAGTACAAGCTGCCGGAGGGCATCAGTACCGACTTGACCCCACGTGAGGTCGCTGCGCAGCACAACAACTTCTACGAGTTCCTGCCAGGACGTGGTGGTCCGGTCTGGGAGCACACCGAAGACTTCGAGGTCACGCCGTGGAAGGTCGAGATCACCGGCGAGTGCAACAAACCACAGACTCTCGATCTCGACGCTCTCTTCGCTTTCGAGCAGGAGGAGCGGCTCTACCACTTTCGCTGTGTCGAGCGTTGGGCGATGAACGTGCCTTGGACCGGTTTTCCTCTGCGCAAGCTGATCGAGAAGGCCGAGCCGACGTCGAAGGCGAAGTACGTTCGCTTCGACACCGCCAAGGTCGACAGTCAGATGCCTGGCATCAAGGAGGCTCACTGGTATCCGTGGCCCTACCATGAGGCACTGCGGATCGACGAGGCCACGAACGAGCTCGCGATGGTGGTCACGGGCATCTACGGTGAGCCACTTCTCAAGCAGCACGGCGCCCCGGTGCGGATCATCGTGCCGTGGAAGTACGGCTACAAGAATCCCAAGTCGATCGTGAAGATCGAGTTCGTGGAGAAAGAACCCAAGTGCTTCTGGCAAATCCAGCCGCACGAGTACGGATTCATCTCCAACATCAATCCGAACATCCCGCATCCGCGTTGGAGCCAGAAGGTCTCCTACTGGCTGCACAATCGCGGTCAGTTTGCGACCCAGATCTTCAACGGCTACGGCGAGTACGTCGCTGGGCTCTATCCCGACGAGCCGAAGACGCTTCAGAAGGCACTCACTCAGGGGCAGATCGCTCGCTAGCCATCGGTGCCCTGGAGATCGCTGGATCTCCGCAGCCGGCCAGGTTCGGTTCCCGGGCCTCGAGTCGGCCAACCTCGAGTCGTCCGGGCTCGGTCCTCCGTTTTCCGACTGTCTCGATCGGCACGGCCGACGAGTCGGTGACCAGACGAAGCCGACCAGGCCTCCTGGGTGGTGCTGAGGTCGTCCTGAGATAGTCTCCTCGGCCGATCATTCAAACGTTGGAGGTGGCACGTGCCAAGTCTTCTCGAGCGTCATCGCGCCGTCATGCCGAAGTGGGTGGCGCTCTACTACGAAGAGCCCATCGCGCTGGTGCGCGGGGACGGGCGTCGGGTGTGGGATCAGGAGGGACGAAAGTACCTCGACTTCTTCGGCGGGATCCTGACGACTCTCAGTGGTCACAACGTACCCGCCGTTACCGAGGCGATTCGTGAGCAAGCCGGACGAATCCTGCATTCGTCGACGCTCTACTTGATCGAGTCCCAGGTGGAGCTCGCGGAGGAGATCGCTCGACTGTCGGGTATCCCCGACGCGAAGGTCTTCTTCACGAACAGCGGGACCGAGGCCAACGACACCGCTTTGATGCTGGCAACGACGCACCGTCAGTCGAACCAGATCATCGCGCTGCGCAACAGTTATCACGGACGCTCCTTCTCGGCGATCTCGGTCACCGGGACGAGGAGCTGGTCCGCGTCGAGCCTGAGTCCGTTCAGCGTGATCTACGTTCATGGCGGCTATCGGCTGCGCAGTCCGTTTGCCGACCTCAGCGACCAGGAGTACATCGACGTGTGTCGTGGGGATCTCCGCGACATGATGCAAGTGTCTTCGGCCGGTGACGTGGCCTGCATGATTGCCGAGCCGATTCAAGGTGTCGGTGGCTTCATCACGCCGCCCGACGGACTACTCGGGGCGTTCCGGCAAGAGCTTGCCGAGTCTGGAACCCTGCTCGTGTCCGACGAGGTGCAGACTGGATGGGGGCGTACCGGGGAGCACTTCTGGGGTTATCAGGCGCACGACATGGTGCCCGACATCCTCACCTTCGCAAAGGGACTCGGCAACGGCCTGGCGATAGCCGGTCTCGTGGCCCGTGCCGAGTTGATGGACAGCATCAGCGCCCAGTCGATCTCCACGTTCGGAGGCAACCCGCTGGCGACGAGCGGTGCGTTGGCGAACTTGCGATTCCTGATCGACGAGGACCTACAGGGCAATACGCATCGCGTCGGCACCGCTCTCAAGGAGCGCTTCGAAGCTCTTGCAGGTCGCAACGACCGCATCGCCGAGGTGCGCGGCAAAGGGCTCATGCTGGGCATCGAGCTGGTCAAGGGGGCCGGCGACGATCCCAACGAGCCCGATGCTGGTCTGACCGCGCGTCTTTTCGAAGAGACGAAAAAGCGCGGTCTTCTCATCGGACGAGGAGGGATCTTCGGCAACGTGATCCGGATTGCGCCTCCCATGTCTCTGACCGAGGACGAGATGCTCGAGGGAGTGGAGCTCTTCGAGCAGTCGTTCGAGGCTGCACTGTGATCGAGCTGCGGGCCCCCTACCTGCTGTTTCTCGGGTCGGCACAGAATCGATTCGACGGCAAGACGGCAGTAGGGGTCCATCATTGGCGTCCCGACGCGTGTGTGGGCGAGATTGCCCTGGCGGATGCCACGATCTCGGTGGGACTCCCGAGTCTGACCCCCGAGGAGGCGCAAGCCGCGGGGGCCAGGAGTCTGCTCATCGGTTGCGTCAATGCCGGTGGCATCGTCCCCGACGAGTGGCTCGACCTCCTGGTGCGGGCGGCTCGAGCCGGCCTCGACGTGGTCAGTGGCCTGCACCAGCGACTAGGTGACTTCGAACCCTTGCGCGAGGCAGCGCAGGAGGCCGGGGTGCGACTGATCGACGTTCGCCATCCCGGAGTCGAGTTTCCAGTCGGCACCGGAGCGCCGAGAGCGGGTCGACGACTCCTCACGGTGGGTACCGACTGCTCGGTGGGCAAGATGTTCACCTCGCTGGCGATCGATGCCGAGTTGCGAAGTCGTGGCTTCGACTCCACGTTCCGAGCAACGGGGCAGACCGGCATCATGATCGCGGGCAGCGGAGTGCCGGTTGATGCGGTCGTCGCGGACTTCATCTCCGGAGCCGTCGAGGTCCTGTCGCCCGCCGCTCCTGATCAGTCTTGGCAAGTCATCGAAGGTCAAGGGTCGCTGCATCACCCGGGATACGCCGGCGTGACTCTGGGACTGATTCACGGTGCGCAGCCCGACGCTCTGGTTCTCTGCCACCATCCCCAACGAACCGAGATGCGCCACTCACCGGGATTCGCACTGCCGACTCTGGAGCTGGCCCTGGAGACTGCGCTTGGTGCCGCCCGACTGACCAGTCCGTCGGTCGTCGCGGTCGGGGTGAGTGTCAACACGTCAGAGATGAGCGAGGACGGCGCCCTCGAGCTTCTCGAGACGATACAGACGCAGATGGGACTCCCGGCTGTCGATCCCGTGCGCGGCGGGGTCGGCACGATCGTGGATCACCTTCTCGCCGAGCACGGCCAAGGTCCGCCAACGGCGTGAGCACCAGAAGAGCGCTCGATGTCTCCGTCGAGACGTTTGCCGTCGACGGGGAATTTGTCATCTCGCGCGGGCGGCGAACCGAGACCAGAGTCGTTCACGTCGCGGTCGCGCAAGCGACGCGCGTTGGCCACGGGGAAGGTGTGCCTTACGCCCACTACGGGGAGAGCGTTCAGTCTGTTCAGGCACAGATCGAGGGAGTTCGTACGCGAGTCGAAGCGGGACTCGATCGCCAGGCGCTCATTAGGATCTTGCCCGCCGGTGCTGCCCGTGCGGCGCTCGACGCAGCTCTGTGGGATCTCGAGTGTGCCCTGGAGGGCCAGTCCATCGAGCAGCTCGTCGGTCGCGAGCTCCGCCCGGTGCAGACGGTGCGCACCATCAGCCTCGGCGAACCGATGGCGATGGCCGATCAGGCTCGGGCTCTCGTCGATTGGCCAATTCTCAAGCTCAAGCTGGGAGCCAGTGGTGACGAAGAGCGTGTTCGGGCAGTGAGGCGGGCGGCGCCCGGGGCGCGATTGGTGGTCGACGCCAATGAAGGATGGCAAGCACACAGTCTCGAAATACTCCTCGAGGTGATGTGCGAGTGTGGCGTCGAAATGGTCGAGCAGCCATTGCCGCCCGCCGAAGAAGAGGCTTTGGCGAACTGTTCGCGGCACGTCCCCATCGGTGCCGACGAGTCGTTTCACACGATCGCGGACCTCGATCGCGCAGCTCGGCTCTACGACTTCGTCAATCTCAAACTCGACAAGACGGGCGGATTGACCCACGCGCTCGAGATTGCCGACCGGTTGGCAGATCTCGATCTCAGGATGATGGTCGGCTGCATGCTCGGGACCTCGTTGGGTATGGCTCCGGCTCTCGTGCTGGCGCAGCGCGCCGAGCTGGTCGACCTGGATGCGCCCTACCTCCTCGCTGAAGACCGCGAGCCCGGACTGAGGCTGGGAGCCACTGGACAGCTCGAGCACGAGCCACGGTTGTGGGGCGGAGGATAAAGCCGGCCCACGAGTGACCTCGACGCCGATCCCGGTGTTACTCTGCTCGGGTCGATCTTGACGAACCGAGGCTTGGGATCCCGATAGGGAGCCAAGCAAGACCCGTGTCACAGCGAGACATCGAGGAGCCATCGTGACAGCCGACGCCACCGGTGAGACCACACGTTTGATTGGACACTGGATAGGAGGACGCCTCAACGGCGGCTCCTGGGCCGATTCGGGGCCGGTCGTCGATCCGGCTCGAGGGGTCGAGCTCGGGAGAGTTGCCTACGCTCGCGAGGAGGAGGTCGACCTCGCGATCCGGGCGGCGCAAGATGCCTTTGCGGAGTGGCGGAGAGTTCCAGCAGTCAAACGGTCTGCGGTCATGTTTCGCTTTCGGGAGCTGGTGACGAATGCCAGCGAGAGCCTGGCCCACGCCATCTCGGCGGAGCATGGCAAGACCCATGCGGATGCTCTGGGTGAGGTGAGTCGCGGTCTCGAGATCATCGAGTTTGCCTGCGCGGCTCCCCAGTTCTTGAAGGGTAGCTTCTCGCAGTCAGTGGCCACCGACGTCGACACTTACGTGGTCCGTGAGCCGCTTGGTGTCGTCGTGGGAATCACGCCTTTCAACTTCCCGGCGATGGTGCCGATGTGGATGTTCCCCATCGCCCTCGTCTGTGGCAACACCTTCGTGCTCAAGCCCTCCGAGAAAGACCCGACAGTTTCTGTCCTGCTGGCTGAGCTCCTCAAGGAGGCCGGTCTACCGGACGGCGTCTTCAACGTTCTGCATGGCGATCACGTGACGGTAGGGGCTCTCCTGGAAGATCCCAGGGTTTCGGCGGTGAGCTTTGTCGGCTCGACTCCTGTTGCCCGAGGTGTCTACGAGCTGGCATCGCGCTCCGGCAAGCGAGCTCAGGCCCTCGGTGGCGCCAAGAACCACATGGTGGTGCTGCCGGATGCGGACCTCGATCAAGCCGCCGATGCAGCCGTCTCGGCGGGCTACGGCTCAGCGGGCGAGCGCTGCATGGCGATCTCCGCAGTCGTGGCCGTAGGAGACATCGCGGACGATCTCGTCCAGAGGATCGCTGAGCGCTCGAGACGACTCAAAGTGGGACCTGCGGATGATCCCCAGAGCGAGATGGGGCCATTGATCACCGCTGCCCACAAGGACCGCGTGGAGCGACTGATCGAAAGCGGCGTGGGTGATGGTGCCAGCCTGCCTCTTGATGGGCGTGGTCTGGTTCCAGCGGGCTGCGAGGACGGCT
>JANQPS010000113.1 GCA_028285365.1 Thermoanaerobaculia bacterium
GCTTGGGCCGAGTTCGCTACCGCGAACGAGGATGTCGTCGTCACCAAGCCCTCCGGTGTCTCGTTCGAAGCGGCGGCCGCGATGCCGGTCGCCGGCCTCACTGCGCTGCAGGGTCTGCGCGACCACGGCGAGCTCGCTCCGGGAGAGAGCGTCCTGATCAACGGCGCGGCCGGTGGGGTCGGGACCTATGCGGTCCAGATCGCACAGGCCCTCGGCGCACGCGTCACCGGCGTGACCAGCACGGGAAACATGGAGAGGGTCCGCTCTCTCGGCGCAGATCGCGTGGTCGACTACTCCTGTGACGACTTCGCCTCCTCCCCGGAGCGCTACGACGTCGTGCTGGACAACGTCGGCAACCGCAAGCTCCGCGACATCGAGCGAGTTCTCGAGCCGAGCGGCATATACGTCGTCGTGAGCGGGCCCAAACGGGGCCGACTCCTCGGCCCCGGAACGCACGTCGTCAAATCCCTCGTCTTCTTCGCTCGAGGCTCGAGGCGAGCCGTCAGCTTTATCGCCGAACCGAAGCGCGACGACCTGGCCCACCTTGCCGATCTCCTCGGCGACGGAACGATCACCTCCGTGATCGACCGAACATATTCGCTGGAGGAGACGGCCGACGCGATGCGCTACCTGGCGACCGGCCACGCCAGAGGCAAGATCGTGATCGCGCTCGACGGACACTAGCGTGAGCCTCGATCTCGTTCTGGAGCACTGTGAGCTCGCTCTCCTTGTCGCGACCTGGCTCGCCATCGGAGCTCTCGCCGTCAAGCGTCGATACGACTCGCAGCAGAGGCGCTTCGCGCAGCAGATCGGCTTCTCGCTGAACGCGCTGGACGACGAAGGCGGGTCGACCCTGCTCAGGCTGCGAACGAACTCTGCAGACATGGACTCGGTCCGGAGCCGAAGCGAACGGCGAATCCCTCCCGGCGTGCCGTTGATTCCCGCAGCCGATTCACGATCATTGACTGCGAGGTGCCCAACCCGAGGGTCGAGCCCCTTTCGCGGCTCAGACCGCGTGAACTGCTCACAACAGCCGGTCGATTCGACGGCGAACGCGGCGGATGCGCGCCAAAGACCCAGCCAATCATGGCGACGAAAGCTCGCGGCCGCTGTTCTTCGAAGGGCGATGCCGGCACTCAAGCCACCCAACCACTTCACTGGGATCTCGTCTGTAGTTGCCGCTTGAGGATACGAATGAAGGCGGTCACCTTGCGCGGCGCTCGCGCCGCAAAGTTGTGGGTCGCGTAGAGCGGCGCGGCCGACATCGCCGCAACACGTACGAGGCGAGGCCCTTCGCGTTGCATGGTGTCCAAGTCCGGAACTCGCGATACGCCAAGTCCCAGCTCCGTGAGTCGCAGCACATCCGGAGTCGAGTTCGCGCGGATTCGAGGCGCAACCTTAAGTGTCGCGCCTCCCGCGAGTTTGTACACGAGCGGATCGCCTTGCCACTCGTTGGCGATGTGGGCCCACTCCGCCAACTCTTCCGCTTCTGAGGGGACCCCGCCTTTCGCCTCGACATAGCGCTCGCTCGCGTAGAGGCCGTCTTGAAGACTTCCGATTCGAAGGACTCGCGCAGCTTGACCCTCGGGCCGCCCCACACGAATGGCGAGATCGATCGCGAAGCCAATGAGGTCGAGGCGGGAGTCCTCCGCGATGAGTCGGACTCTCATCTCCTGGTGCTCTTGGGCGAACTCCGCGATCGCCGAGGCGACGACCGAGCCCGAAAGAGCGTGTGGCGCGGTAATCGACAAGGTACCGGACAGCTGGCTGGCATCGGACCTGGCCTCCTCGACGGCTTGGTCATAGGCCGTCCGGACTTCGATGCACCGCGAATAGAACCGCTGTCCGGCCTCGGTCAGGGACAAGACCCGTGTGCTGCGTTGGAGCAGGCGCGTGCCCAGGTCCGCTTCCAGCCTCGAAACCGCCTGACTCACCGCTGACTTGGTTCGACCCAGGCGTGTCGCTGCGGCCGTAAATGTCCGCGCCTCGACCACTTCGTGGAAAACCATCATGTCGGCCAGACTCGGTGCCCGCATTGTCAATTTTTCCTTAACTCAAATATTATCCAATCACGTCTAGTCCTCCACGGCGAGCGGGCCGATGCTCCCCCTCAACTCACCCACTCCATGGAGGAAAGCGAATTGTCGACCTCACTCGAGAATGCCGTCAGGGAGGCCAGCGAGCGGTGGCAGCGGTTCTTCAATACGGGGAACGCGGCAGGGTGTGCATCCTGCTACGAGGAGGACGCCTCGATGGTCGCTCTCCCCTTCGGCACCTTTGAGGGAAGAAGCGCCATCGAGTCGTTCTGGGCGGACTTGATCGAGAAGGGGTTCGCTGAAGTCGAATACATCGAGCCTCGAATCGAGGTGGTGGACTCGGAGAGCGCCATCGTCTCGTCCCGATGGAAGATGAACAACGCGCACGGTGTGATCACCAAGGAGCTCTGGGTCTTGCAACCGAACGGCACGGCACTGCTGCGAGAAGACCACTTCGAGGCCACGTCATGATGAACCGACAGGCGGTTGCCTTTCCGCTCGTCATCCTCGGACTGATCTCAGGCATCTCGATCGCCTCGGCCTCCGAAGAACGGCCAACCGTAGTCATCCTGGCCGAGGGGTACGTTCGTCCGATCGAGGGACGGGAGTTCTTGCCAGGAGCGAGACCCGACGGCGCGAGAAACATCGCGTCGACGATCGCTCTCGTCAGGGCACCTGGTGTGGTCTTGCTGGTGGACCCGGGAATGCACGGCGATGCCAGCGAGCTCGTCCAGGCACTGGCTCGAGAAGGCGTTGCCCCCGAGGACGTCACACACATATTCATCAGTCACCACCACCCGGACCACCTTACGCAGGTCGGCCGATTCTCGAACGCGACCCTGGTCGACTTCTGGGCGACCTACAAGGACGACCTCTGGTCAGATCACGCGGACCCCTTCGAGATCGCGCCTGGGATTCGGGTTCATCGGACCCCGGGCCACACGGCCGAAGATGCGAGCCTGGAGGTCTCGACGGCAGCCGGCACGTACGTCTTCACGCACCTGTGGTGGGGCCCCGGCAAGACGCCCGAGCAAGACCCGCTTGCAAGCGACGCTGACTTGCTCGGTCGATCGAGAGAGAAGATCGAAGCGATCGCCGACTGGATCGTACCCGGCCACGGAGCGGCCTTTGGAAACGAGCGCGCTAGCCCGGCCAGATAGATTTGCGTGCCCATCGGTGCCGTCTCGATTGCGGTCAGCCCGTTGCTCGAGTTGCCTTCGAGTCGCTGGAACCTCGCACCTGCTCCTGCGCCTCGACCGTCGAATGTTCGTGAGGGGATCGGCGGCCAGCCCCGCTCCCACTCGTCGTTCTACACGATCCCCACAGTGGATCTCGCGAGGCGCTTCGAGCAGTGCGGGGATGACTTCGACCCGACTTCCGGCGACGACAACTGGACGGCTCCTTGCCACACCCCGTGAGCTCGCGAGACCATAGTCGCTCGGTTCGGGAGGAACGGCCCTCACCAACGCCCCCGCTCAGCCGTGCCACAATAGACCGTCATGGCACGAGCGGATCGCGCACCCGAAGAGAGAGTCCCCGACGAGGCTCCCCTCGACCAGGTGTACGAGGCGCTGGAGACGTCACCGAACGGGCTCAGTGCGGCCGAGGCGCGCAGCCGGCTCGACCGGTACGGCCCCAACGAGCTGGAAGACGAGACGACCAGCGATCTGCGGCGGCTCCTCTCCTACTTCTGGGGTCCCATTCCCTGGATGATCGAGATCGCCGCGGACCTGTCGCTGGTCGTCGGGCACCGACGACCTGGCCCACCTCGCCGGTCTCCTCGGCGACGGAACGATCACCTCCGTGATCGACCGAACCTATTCGCTGGAGGAGACGGTCGACGCGATGCGCTACCTGGCGACCGGCCACGCCAGGGTCAAGATCGTGATCGCCCTCGACGGACCCTAGCGTGAGCGTCGATCTCTTGGGACGGCGAAAGCCGCCGAGATACGACCAGCTCTGCTCTCGAGATCATTGGCTGCCGTCGGCTGCGGCGTCTCCGTCAGGCTCGACCGCCCTGAAGGACTCCTCGCCGATCTCGATCGCTTCACTCACTGGTTCCCCTCTCGTTCGGTCGTTCTTCAGCCGAGGTCGATTTCTCGCACCACGATCATCGCCGCATCGACCAATCGCTTGGCGTACTTCCTCGAAACGGGTTTCCCGGTTCGAAGAGAGTGATAGAAGTAGGGACCGAAGATGGCGTCTATCGTGAAGTCGAAGTCGGCTCCCTCGGGCAGCTCTCCTCGCCCCACCGCCCTGTCGAAGATCGGCCGCAGGTGTTCGAATCGATGGGCCCAGTACTCGTCGACGGCCTGTCGAATCACCGGATTCGAACGGGACTCCACGAACAGGACTTGAAAGAACGCTCCGCTCGCACCGTCATTGAAGGCTCTGTCGAGGTTCAAGATCGCCGCGAGTACATCGTCTCTCAACGATCCCTTGTTCGGAAGGGGCGCCTCCCGCGCCATCACTTCGAGGAGAACCCAGGTCACGAGGCGCCACTTGTCGCCCCAGCGTCGTCGCAGCGTCGCACGATTGACCTGCGCTCGCGCCGCGATCGATTCGAACGTGACGTCTTGGATGCTCGCCTCGGAGAGGATCTCTCGAGTGGCCTTCTCGACGCGCGCGGCGATTTCTTGGGAACGCCCCCCAGTCCTGAGCCTGGGAGCATTCTGAACCAGTTCGGACGCGATGGATTTCCCAGACGCGCTCGTCGCTCTACTCACTGGGGGCGCAACCCGCTTTCGTTTCCCCGCTTGCATCTCGAACCCGAAGGCTTTCGAACCAGTTCAGAATCTCGCGATACACGGGCGCTCCGTTCGTCACCTGGCAGTGCTCGCCAGCGTTCTCGAACTCGGTGAAGATCCGGACGGTCGTCGAGTGCGCGTGTGTCAATGACGCCGCCTGAGTCCAAACGACATCCCGAGGGATCAGGTGATCGCGAGAGCCGTGAAGGATCAGCGTATCCTGCTGGATCCGATCGCTCACATCCCGAAGATGTAGCGTCCTACCCCACTTGATGAAGTCGTACGGCGTCTCGCCGCCACAAGTGTGGATCCCATGCGTGATCGCCCAGCGCGTCGTGGAGTTGTCCTTCATCCGCGCCGAGATGATCTGGTTCACCGCGTGCTCTTGCTCCTCGTCCATGAGCGTCATCAAGGCCTTGAACGCCTCATCACCGAGGTTCGCCCGAAAGCCCTCTACGAAGCTGAAGTTCGCGCCCCAAACGATCAGTCGCTTCGCGCGAGATTCGAAGGCGGCAGCTCGCGGTGCGAGATAGCCACCCAACGACAGACCCATCAGCGTGCAGGACTCCACCGCCAGATGATCCAACACCGCCGACACCGGACGCTCCCACTCCCGGATCATCGGAAGGTGACTCTTGCGCAACGCGGCACCTTGACCGGGGCCCTCGTAGAGGATGACCCGGTAGCCATTTCGAGCGAGCTCCTGGACGCTGGCGTACATCTCCTCGATGAGGCCATCGAATCCGCTGCACGCGACGATGACGTCCCTCTCCGTCCCTTTCGCCGGCACATCGATCACGCCCAATTCACCGTGATCGAAGGGAATCGAGGTTCGGATGTCGGCCACTTCGGGGAAGGCTCGGTCGAAGTGAGTCAGGAACTGGTCGTAGGCTTCGGTCTTCTGCTGATGGTCCGGCGCCATGAAGAATTCGGCAGCTCGGAAGTAGCAGCCGGATTCCCGGTGTCGCAATTCCTCCGACGCCTTCGTTGCGTGTCGCAAACAGGCGTCGATCCAGTCATCGATCCCATCGACTCCCCTCGCGAATTCGCGGAGCTCCGCTGCAGGAATGTCGGCCATCATTCGGTTGGCCATGAAGTTCAACGTGACGTCGGGGTGGAAGCTCTGATAGCCGGGCATGCCAACGCGCTCCTTCGCGGTCTCGCACTAAAGTATCAGTCTGCTACTTTAGTGCAAGAGCGAACGCGCGCCCAAACCGGGCTGGGCGGCGCAGCTGCGAACTCCGTAGGGTCGCAAGGGCGACATCGAGCGAATCAGGTGACTTTCAGATGATCGACGAAGCTCACTGAGAGATTCAAAATGCCACGTCGAAATCTCTCGACAGTGGCTCCGAGGAGTTCGGCACCGGGACGCTGACGATCACCGTCGACAATCGCTGGCTCTTTGTCTCCGACATGTGCCCCGATGAGGCCTTCGTCTTCAAGCAGTACGACATGCGTCCCGAAGTGGCCACGCGGGCTTGTTTCCACAAGTCCTTCCGAGATCGGTTTCACGACGACTGAC
>JANQPS010001325.1 GCA_028285365.1 Thermoanaerobaculia bacterium
CCGTGGGTGCGGGCCCATCTCCCTGGACACTCACGCTCCCGTCAGCAAGCGCTCTCAGGGTTCCCGACCACGGCTGTCCATCATCATCGACCAGGCGAACGTTCTCGACCACTGCGCTGAGGTGCACGAAACTGATGGCGGAGAGCTGACCAGCGGAGACCGTTGCATTGATGTCGCTGGCCTCCTCACGCTCCTTCCAGAGGCGCTGAAGATCCGAATCGGCAGCGGACGCGGCGTGGACTGCTTCCAACTCGCCGAGGGAGAAGGTCTGAGGTGACTTCTCCCGCCAAACGCCAGTCGAGATGATGACGAGTCCGGTCATGGTGCAGATCACGAGCGTGTCGATGAAAGGCTCGAGAGAGGCGACCAACCCCTCGCGTACCGGCTCGTCGGTCTTGGCTGCCGCATGAGCAATGGGTGCACTTCCCTGTCCGGCTTCGTTGCTGAACAGCCCTCGTCTGATACCCCACATCAACGTGAGGAGGAAAGAACCCGCCGCACCGCCGACCATGGACGTCGGCGCAAAAGCCTCGCGGATGATGGTCGTGAAAGAGCTGGGAACGTCAGCGATATTGATGAGCAGAATGATCACCGCTCCGCCAACGTAGATCGCGGCCATCGAAGGCGCCAGGATCGATGTGACGCGACCGATCCGGCGGATGCCGCCGATGATCACCAGGGCAACGATGGTGGCGAAGACGATCGCGGAGTAGATCGGCGGAACCGAAAACTGGGCATCGAGTTGGTCGGCCATCGTGTTGGCCTGGTTCATGTTGCCAGTGCCAAACGAACAGATCGCTGCGAGCGCTGCGAACAGGAGCGCCATCCAGCGCCACTGCTGTCCGAGCCCACGCTCGATGTAGTACATGGGACCACCAGAAACCGATCCGTCCGGGTGAACGGTCCTGAACTTGACTGCGAGCGTGCACTCCGCGAACTTGAGCGCCATGCCAAGGAACGCCGTGACCCACATCCAGAACAAGGCACCGGGGCCGCCCATGCGAATCGCGATCGCTACGCCCGCGATGTTGCCGATCCCGACCGTGGCCGACAGCGCAGTCGTCAACGCCTGGTAGTGATTGAGGTCTCCCTCGTCGTCAGGGTTGTCGTAGCGACCTCTCGTGATGTCGATGGCGTGCTTGAAGCCACGCAGCTGGATGAGGCCCAGACGAACCGTGACGAACACTCCCGTACCCAGAAGCACAACGGCAAGCAACGGGACCTGATCGGGCCAGCTCCAGACGTAGTACTCCAGAAAACTGGCAACGGGGCCAAGAAGTCCGTTGACCGTGTCGGCAATCGACGCCCCGAGCGAATCGAGCATGGCTTCTCCCATCCACGAGGCCGGCGACACCGCCGGACTCAACATCTGAACATCTGACGTGCGGCGCTTGCGACACCCTTCCAGCGACGACTGCTGGGGTCGGGTGCGAGGCTTTGCGCCTTTCGCAGGCGCTCTGACTCAACGAGCGACGGGGCAGTCTACCCAATGCGGTCGTCGGCAAACGACGAAGACCGGTGAGCCAACACCGCGAGTACGGTGAGCTGGTCGCGAGCTGACGGCGTCAGAGTCGCTCTAGCACCAGATCGTGGAACTGTCGCCGCCACAGGTTCGCGTCGACATCGGCAGTTTGTCGGTGACCGAGCATCACGAGGGTCACGCCGGCTTTGGGCTCGACGACCAGCGACGTACCGGTGAAGCCGGTATGACCAAAGGCATCTCGGGACAGTCTCGCACCCCAGCTCGGCGGGCATCGCCACCAGCCGAGCCTCCTGGTTCCACTACCCTGGAGAGCCCGGCGGCACACCGAGCCAGCCAGGCGCTGCTGGCCGCGCTCACTGGTCTCACCAGTCCACATGGCGGCCAACTCGAGCACACCGCGAAGGCTGCCGAAGAGGCCGGCATGTCCAGCGCAGCCACCCAGAGACCGAGCATTGCCGTCCTGGGACTCGCCCGGGCGCGGCGGCGGCGAGAGCTCCAGGTCTTCGCCAAGGTC
>JANQPS010001331.1 GCA_028285365.1 Thermoanaerobaculia bacterium
GAATGGTGAAGCGCACCATGGCAGCGATGAGTAGGCCGGGAAGCCCGGCGACGACAAAAGCCCAGCGCCAGTCGAGCCACTGATTGACCCAGCCGCCGATGAGGTAGCCGAGCATGATGCCGAGATTGACGCCCACCGCGAAGATGGCCATCGCGGTCCCGCGTCGCTCGGGCGGGTAGAGGTCGGCGATCATGGAGTGTGACGGCGGATTCGAGCCGGCCTCGCCTACGCCGACCCCGATGCGCGCAAGCAGGAGATGCCAGTAGTTGGCGGCCGCACCGCACAGGGCGGTCATGGCGCTCCACAGCGCAATCGAGTAGGCGACCAGATTGCGGCGATTGCCTCGGTCGGCCCAGAGCGCCATCGGCATGCCCAGGGTGGCGTAGAAGATGGCGAACGCGAAGCCGGTCAGAAGACCGATCTGGGTGTCGGAGATCTGAAAGGCGTCTTTGATCGGCTGGGCGAGGATCGCGACGATCTGTCGGTCGACGTGGGACGACGTGAAGACGAGCACCAGAAGCAGCAGGGTGTAGCTGCGTTCTCGCTCGCTGACGTCGCTGGGAACAGCTGGTTCGTCGGTGCTCATCTCGTTGGGTCGCCCCTCATAGTCCCTCTACAGTCCCGCCCGTGTGTCACCGGAGATTCGGGGACTCTACACGTTGGTTAGTGCGCGCCGCTGCATTCACGCGCGCTCTCGCCTCGTCTAGCGCGTTGCAGGTCGAGAGGGTCTGCCGAGCCACAGGATCTGCAGGGCTTCTCCGAGATAGTCACGTCGCGTCTTGCCTGCCAGACGACGCTGAGCGGCGACGTAGGGCGGCAGGTATCTCAGTCGGTAAGGCCACCAGCGACGGGTCCGTCTGAGAATCGCCAGCCGGCGCTCGAAGGCACGCCGGTCGCGGGATGTGAAGCGCATACCGAACTGGTCTCGCAGCCGAGGTGGCATGAGGCCGGCGGTCATCGTGCGGAGCCAGCGCAGCGCTGGCGTCATCAGCACGTTGGGCGGACGAAACAGGAAGCGACCCATGTCCCTTGCCGCTTCGCTGACGACGAGCTGCTCCCACATGGTCCGGTTGTAGCTCTCGAAGTCCGCCCAGTCGTCGGGGAGTCGGTCGTCGTCGATACCGAACAGGTGCGCGAAGCGACGGGTCTCGTCGTAGTAGCGATCCTTCTCCTCGCAAGACAGTGGCCTCGCAATCGCTTCGTAGAGGGTGATCGAGGTCTCCCAGAGGGTCGAGTGCACCCACAGGAGAGACTCTGGATCGTTCGCCCAGTAGCCTTGCCCCCGACGGTACTCGCCGCAGTCCTGGTCGAAGGTGCCGACGATCTGCTGATGGACTCGGTGAACGCTTCGTGCCGAGTCGAAGGCACTGTCGAGATCGCCGAAGACCATGGCGAAGACGTTGGTGAAGGTGCGCCGGAACCGCCCCATGGGATCGGTACGCGTCGTCGAGTGATCGTCGATCGCCTGCGCAACTGCCGGGTGTGCGAGTTGTAGGAGCGCGGCTCGGCCGGCGCCCACGAACACCAAAGCCTCTCCATTGATCTCCCAGAGCTTGGAGGACGGACCAAACAGGCCCGCACCCCCGTCCGAGACCTCGAGTTCGAGACGTTCGAGATGGCGTTCGAGGTCCTCGGTTCCGACGAGATGCGAAGGTGCGGTGGCTCTCGCTTCGGTCACCTGATCATGCTAGCGAACGAGTCGAGGTGGAGCGCTCCCGACCGCGACCTAGCGTGAGCTAGCGCGAGCTCTCGATCGTTAGGTGACACTCGATCAGCTGGTCGATGAACGGTGCGAACCCAGGTGTATTGGTGTTGGTGAGACCGGCGACGACCAGGCGTTGCGCAGGCAGGATCCAGAGTCCGGCCGTGGCGCCGACGTGACTCCCGCCGTGACCGATGGCATCGAGGCCACCTTTCGTGGCGAATTCCCAGCCGAGCCCGTAGTTCGTCTCGTCGCCAGTGCTCGTCCTTTGTCGAGTCCAGAGCAAGTCACGTGTGGTCTCGTCGAGAATCTTCGCCTGCATCACTGCGTCGCCAAAACGCACCAAATCTTCAGCCGTCGAGAGGAAGCCTGCCGACGGCCAGGCATCACTGTTGTCGATGGTGGGTGGTTTGATGGTCAGCCCGGAGATCTGTGCGTAGGGCTGAGCCTGCCGAGGATGCGGGGACTCGGGCAGCTCGGGCCGGGTGTTCTCGAGCCCCAGCGGATCGAAGACGAGCTGCTTCATCAGAGTCAGGAAGTCCCTGCCCGAGGCTCGTTGCATGACCGCCCCGACGAGGTTCCAACCGTAACTGGAGTAGTGATGCTCGAGGCCCGGTTCGAGTTTCAGAGGTCGCTCCTTGAACTTGTCGAGGGCGTGGATGACCGAGGGGTAGTGCCGGGTGTTGACGAAGTCGCGGTCTTCGTAGTGCGGCAGACCGGAGAGATGACCAGCGGCGAGCCGCGTGGTGATGGGCCAGCGCTTGACGGGGAACTCGGGCACGTACTGCTGGACGGGGGCGTCGAGATCCAGATCGCCGCGTTCGACGAGGATCCCTAGGGCCACCGAAGTCAGGGCCTTCGAGATGCTGCCGGTTCGAAACAGGGTGTCAGGGCGAGCTTCGGTCTGAGGACTGCGCACGGCGTTGCCGATGGCCTGCGACCAGACCAGGCGGCCAGAGTCCATGACGGCTACCGAGAGTGCCGGAAGCTCGTCGGTTTCCAGAAATCTCGATGCGGCGTTGGCATGGCAGCCGAAGCTCCTCGACTGGGCCTCGTTGGTGGCCTGGGCGACGACGGGACTTGTCCCCCACAGCGACATGATCGTCAACGTGATCGTCAGGACAGCGGTGACTATGGGACCTCGCACCAGGATCTCCTCTCAGCTCGTTCGTGGCGTGCTCGGCAGAACACTGTCGAGCTGCACTTGTCGAGCCGACTCTGGTGCTAGTCGGCCGCGATTCGCAAGGGATCCGCAAGGTCGACGAGGCGAATGGGATCTCGGGCGTTGCCAACGGGACTCGCCCGTAGGGCGCCTGGCCTCAGGTGCCTTGGCCGAGCCCCGGAGACGATCGTCGTCTGAGCTCGGCTGCGTAGCGCCGACTGGCGCGAAGCTCCTGGCCGCCGGTGATCTCGACCAGGGTGTCTCCATGGCTGAGCGGGCGGAGTCGCTTGATGCGATCGAGCCTGATGATCCGGGATCGGTGGATGCGCAGGAATCCGTGATCTCTGAGACTCGTCTCGAGGCTCTTGAGGGTCCGTCTCAGGAGCTTCTGCGAGTCTCCCATGTGGAGGCGGGCGTAGGAGCCGTCGGCCTCGATCCAGTCGATGGTCTCGATCGGCACGAGCTCCGTGCCCCTGGCAGAACGGATGGTGAGAACGTCGCCGTGGTCGTCGGCTGCGGTCGCGTTCGCAGCTGGACTCGTCCTGGGTGTGATGCCGCCGAGCTCCGCAACAGGCGCGGCGTGAGCGTCGTTCGAGCGGTCGAGCTGTTCGAGCAGGAGGGTGACGCCGACGACGAGCGTGTAGAGAGTCAGGCACATCATGTAGAAGTCGCCGGCCTCGATGGCGATCTGCTGACCGAACGAGGTGGTGGAGAGGGCACCGTCAGACACGGTGTGGTGGGGGAGGAACGCAAAGCGAAAGAGCGCCAGGTAGACCAGGTAACTGAGGGACGCCAGCTGCGCCATACCAACGTGTGCGGCCAGACGTCTCGTCCAGCTGCACGCAGATCTGCTTGCGACTGCGGCCGTGAACCTCGAGACCAGCAGAGCCAGGGGTAGCCAGGGCAGCCAGGCCACCAGGTTGAGAGCGAGCTGGTTCGTCAGCGACGGAGTCCCGCCAGCAAGCCACTGGCGTGCGTAGATCTGAAGCGCCGACAGCAAAGAAGCGACGAGACAGCCGCTGGCGACGGTCGCCCAGAGGCTCGTGCGAGGTGATGCGGGAGATGAGATGGCAGCCATGGGTCATGGTACGTCGTCGAGCGCCCGGGTTTCATTCGGTCGTGGATTTCCCCGAGTGTGCGCGAGGACGGTCGCCATCGACACTCGAGCCGATGCGGATGTCCAACAACAAGGATAGGGTTGGGCTGGACCCCGTAGCCACGCCCCCATCCACCTTCCTCATGTTTTGCCCGTCGCGCTGCTAGCGCCCGCGAGTCTTCGAGGACCTTGTCATGAGCACCCCCTTGAATCGCTTTCTCACGTCACTGGACGCGAGCTTTCTCTACTTCGAGAAGCAGCGCCAGACGATGCACATCGGATCGTGCATGGTCTACGAGGGAGACATGCCCCTCGACCAGCTCCGAAGCCTGCTTCTCGAGCGCCTGCACCTCGTGCCGCGCTACCGACAGCGGGTCGTGTTTCCGCCGTTCTCGGCGTCCCATCCCCTTTGGATCGACGATCCGGCTTTCGATATCGACAATCATCTGGCCGAAGTCATTCTGCCGGACGACATCAGTCGCGAAGAGCTCAGCCGCGCTATAGCCGACGCCTATTCGGGCATGCTCGAGCGCAACCAGCCGCTGTGGTTCGGGACCATCCTGCGCAACTATCCCGGGGGCAACACCGGAGTGGTCTGGAAGGTCCATCACGCCATGATCGATGGGGTTTCCGGCGTCGATCTGACGATGGCGATCAACGAGTACACGGAGGTGCCAGAGCCTCCCGACCCCCCAGCGGGTGAGTGGCGCCCAGCCGATCTGCCCGAAATGGTCGATCTGTGGCAGGAGGCGTTCCAGCACCGTTTGACCGAGGTCTCACGGACGTGGACGGACTCCGCCTTCGACATGTTGCGACCCAACCGGATCAGCGAGCGCGCCAAGAACATGCGTGGCGCGATGCGCTCCGGCATGGAAATGATGATGCGGCCCATGCCGAAGACACCCTTCAACTCAAAGGTGTCCGGCCAGTTGGACTATGCCTGGTCCGAGTTCTCCTTTACCGAGATGCGCCGGGTCAAGTCGAGTCTCGGCGGAACCATCAACGACCTCGTGCTGACCATCCTCGGCGGCTCGCTGCGACGTTACCTGAAGCTGCACGGTCACAAGGTCGACGGAGTGGAGCTTCGGGCGATGTGCCCGGTCAGTATGCGCATGGCGGATGAGCATGGACAGCTGGGCAACCTGGTCTCGGTCATGGGCGCGCCGGTCTATGTGGGAATCGAAGACCCGCTCGAGCGACTGGCCGCGGTGCGTCAGGGAATGGACGATCTCAAGGAGACGGGGCAGGCCGAGTCGTTCTACGAGATGACCAGGTTCAGCACCCAGATTCCTCCGTTCCTGCAGGTCCTCGGCGGGTCGTTCACCCCCGATCAGGCAGTCTTCAATACCGTCTCGACCAACGTTCCTGGCCCGCAGATCCCGCTGTACCAGGCTGGCCACAGGTGTGTGAGTTGGCTCCCGCTCGGAATCGTCTCCAGCAATATCGGGCTCTTCCATGCGATCCTGACCTACAACCGGCGTCTGACGATCGGCATGACGGTCGATCCCAAACAGATCCCGGACGTCTGGGTGCTGGCCGACTGCCTTACCGATTCCTACGAGGAGATCAGGGCGCTGGCAGGTGTCGAGCCCGACGAGCTGGACAATCTCGACTGGCAGGCGAAAGACAGCGCGCGTCGGGCCAGGCCAGCGCGGAGCAAGGCGGACGCTGAGGACGATGACGCTTCAACCAGCCGAGCCGCGAAGGAGCTGACCGAGAAGTCGTCCAAGAAGTCGTCCAAGAAGGCCACCAAGAAACGGCCTCGCAAGAAGACCAAGACCAAGAAGGCGAGCAAGAAGACCACCAAGAAGACCAGCAAGACCGGCAGCAAGTCCAGCAAGAAGGCGACGTCTGCCTAGGAGATGCCTAGGGGATGCCTAGGGGAGTAAGGGCGCTTCGCGATGAATATCTTCTTCGATGTCGACTACACGTTGATCGACGGCGACGGTGCACTCCGGCCGGGCGCCCGGCGTGTGTTGAGTACCCTTGCGGAGAAGCACGAGGTCTACCTCTGGTCAGGGCTGGGGCCTCGTTGGGAGGTCGTCGAGCAGCATCAGCTCGAGGAGCTGGTCTCTGGCTGCTACGACAAACCGCTTCAGAGATACGACGAGCTGCTGGCTCTGCTAGGGATCCCGGTGAGGCCGGATTTTGTCGTCGACGATCACCCACATCTCGTGGAGCACTTCGGCGGACTGACCGTGCCTGCCTACCGACGGGCCGACGACCGAGACGTCGCGCTCGAAGAGGTGCTGCGCGTCGTCCAAGAGAAAGACGTTGGCACGGGCCCCGCATGACGATGCCAGATGGACGATGCCAGATGATGTCAGTGTGCAAGCTCGAGTGGTCGTCGCGCCGTGTCTTCGAGAAGCTTGCCTTCGAGACGACCCAATGACGAACCTGTCGAATCATTTCGGGACGACTCTGAGACGAATCTGAGACACGCCTAGATCACCCCTTAGATTGTTTGAGATACATGGTGCGTCGCGATGACTCCCAGCCAGACCGGCAGTGAGTCGGGCGCCGACAAGCAAGGAAGATAGCCAATGATGAATGCCGGATCGCTGAAACTACCCAGGAAGATCAAGTGTGGCGGTCACTCCGTCGAGCTCCGTCTCATGACGTCCGACGATGCCGACAACATGGTCGAGTTCGCTCGCGCGCTGCCGCCGGAGGATCTCCAGTTCCTGCGCACCGACATCACCGACCCCAAGGTCGTCGCTCGCTGGGTCAAGAGCGTCGAAGAAGGTATGCGCTTCTCGGTCCTCGCCTGGAAAGGTGACGATCTCGTGGGATACGGCAGCCTCAACCGACGTGACCTCGAGTGGATGAGTCATCTCGGCGAGATCCGCGTCATCGTGTCTCCCGAGATGCGCAGCAGCGGTCTCGGAGGAATTCTCGCCAACGACATTTTCATGCTGGCCAAAGACGAGGGTCTCACGAAGATCGTGGCGCAGATGGCCCGAGAACAGAAAGGCGCGCGGCGTCTCTTCCAGAAGCTCGGCTTCGCCGTCGAGGCCCTTCTCGCCGACTGGGTCATCGACCGCTCAGGCAATACGCGCGACATGATCATCATGTCCTTCGACGTGACGGGCCTAAACGAGAACCTCTGAGGGTGAGCTGTTGGCAGCGCTGGGAGGTACTCCAGTGCTGTCGAACCCAAGAGGCGCGTTGCGCTGGTCGGCAACGCGCCTTCGGTCCGTCTAGAGGCCGGTGTTGGGTGCGGTGCCTGCGGCCTCGGTCTCACCTTCGGGCGAGTGTTTTTCGAACCAGTAGCGCAAGTAGAGCTGGGTGCGAAGGAAGTTCGACGGCTTCGAGCTCGTGCCGTGGTACTCCTCGTTGAAGCGCACCATGGCGGTCGGCACTCGGCGCATCTTGAGGGCCTGGTAGTACTCCTCGGTCTGTGACATCGGAGTGCGCAGGTCGTTGATGCCGGTCATGAGCATGGTCGGGGTCGTGACGTTGCCGACGTACATGATCGGCGAGCGACGAAGATGCTCGCTGGGATCCTCCCAGAAGTGCTTCTCGAAGTTGCGGTACCAGTGGTTGGGACCGTCGGTGGTGCCGACGAAAGACAGCCAGTTGGTCACCGGACAGTTCGACGACGCGGCCGCAAACCGATCGGTGTGGCCAACGACCCAGGCGGTGAGAACGCCGCCACCGCTGCAGCCGTAGACGAACATGCGCTCGGTGTCGACGTAGCCGCGATCGATGACGAGATCGACGCCAGCCATGAGGTCGTCGTAGTCCTGGCTCGGGTAGGCGAACTTGATCTCGTTGCCGAAGGCGCTGCCGTAGCCGGATGAGCCACGCGGGTTGGTGTAGAGCACGACGTAGCCGTTGGCCGCGTGGTTCTGCCAGCCGTAGTTGAAACCGACGCCGTACATGCCGTGGGGCCCACCATGGATGGCGAGCATGAGCGGGTACTTCTTGGAGGCGTCGAAGTCTGGCGGCTTGACGATCCAGCCCTGGATGCGCAGTCCGCCGACCGAGTCGTACCAGATCTCTTCGACCTCGCCGAGCTCGACGCCAGCGAGGATGTCGTCGTTGACGTAGGTGAGCTGCTCGATGTCGCCGCTCTCGAGGTCGACGCTGACGACGTCTCCAGGCTCGTGAAAGCTGGTGCTCGTGCCCACCGCGACGCCGCCTGCGATCGAGGACACCGAAAGCAGATGTGTTCCTTTGGTGACCTGACGCAGCTTGGCGTCGGTCGAGGCAAAGTAGAGGTTGCGTGTACCGCTGTCGGAGACGTTGAAGTAGATGCCAGAGCCGTCTTCGGCCCAGCGCAGTCCACTAGGCGATCGATCGAGGTCGTCGCTGATGACCCGGTGTCCGGTCCCGTCGATCGACATCACGTGCAGACGACTATCGATGTAGGTGTCGCGGGTGTAGTCGTACCCTGTATAAGCCACCCACTTGCCGTCGGGTGAGACCACCGGCGAGCTATCGGGTCCCTTGCGGGTCGTGAGCTGCCGGGTCTCGCCGTTCGAGATGTCGACCGCGTGAATGTCGCTCTCGCGCCAGGAGTACTCCCAGTCATCGTCGCGCACTGCCGCGAAGACGATGTGTTGCCCGTCTGGAGTCCAGGAGATGCCGCCGTTGCCATGGTGGAAGTCGCCTTCGGTCAGCTGACGCGGAGTGCCGCCGCCCGCAGGGACGACGAAGATGTGACGGTGGCCTTCTTCCACGTAACCCTGGCGGTCGCGCCTGTAGGTCATGCTCTCGACGATGCGCGGCGCCTTGGTCCACTTGGCGCCTTCAGGAGCGGAGGGCATGTCGATCTTCCACTTGGACTGTGTGGGTACCAGAGCCACGAAGGCAATGTGCTCGCCGTCCGGAGACCACTCGAGACTGCCAGGGCCTTTCTCGACACGCGTGATCTGAGTGGTGCCGCCTTCCGCGTCCATCCAGCGGACGAAGATCTGACTCCCTTTGGGCTCGCCCTTGTCGACATAGGCAAGGCGCGAACCGTCGGGGGACCACCTGGGCGACGAGCCGTCGAGGAGGTAGCGGTTGCGGCTGCCGTCAGCGTTCATGATCCAGACCGAAGACTCCCAGGAGTCGTTGATCTTGTCGACGTAGCGGCGCGTATAGACGATGCGATTGCCGTCGGGTGACAGCTGCGGTCCGGAGACACGTTCGGTGTCGAGATAGGTTTCGAGGTCGAGTGTTTCGGTGGCGCTCGCGGGCGCGATGCCTGCGAAAAGCAGGACGAGGGCGAGCAGAAGGGGAGCAACGGGCGTGGCCTTGCGGGTCATGGAGCCTCCTGTTGGGCGTGGCCCGCAGTCAGCTGATGCGAGCGGGCGGCCTGGCTGGGTAGACGGTTTCCCCAATCCTAGCCGGTTGCCGTCGCCGTGCCTCCGAACGAGCTCGCGCTTGCGGACGTCTGAGGTTCTTCGCGTCGCCCCCTCGGGCTCCGCTCTGAACGACGGTGGGACAACTAGCGACCCGCTGGCCGATGGCCAAACTTGCGCACCCTCCGAGGTCCTGCTGGCACTGGTGGACAGCACTGGTGGACAACACTGGTGGACAAGGGGTGTTCGGTGTTTCGAGCTCCGGCCCTGACGCCTGCTCGCCGCGCGCGGCGAGTTGGGGCTGGTAGGTTTCGCGTCATGCCGACGACACGAATCGATGGTCTGGACATTCACTACGTCGAAGCTGGCGCAGGGACATCCGGTCCGCCAGTGCTCTACGTTCATGGCACCGGCTGCAACGCCCGCGTGTTCGAGCGCCACATGGAGGCTTTGGCACCAGAGGTACGGTCGGTCGCGATCGATCTCCCCGGGCATGGGCGCTCGGGAGGCCGCGGTTTTCGCAGCGCCATCGAACAGGCCTTTTTCGTAGCTGGGCTGGCCGATCGTCTCGGCTGGGATCGTTGGGTCGTCGCCGGACACTCGCTCGGTGGTGCCGTCGCACTGTCGGTCGCGATCTACTTCCCGAGCCAGCTCGCGGGTCTGATGCTCATCGACACTGGTGCGCGACTACGCGTCAACCCGAAGATCATCGAACGTTCGCGTCTCGTTGCGGCAGGTGAGCTCGAAGCCGGAGCGCACGATTCGTCGAGCTATGCGCCGAGCACCTCCCAGGGTGTCATCGACGGTGTGGCTGCCCTGGTCGGGGACGCCGATCCCGAGGTGACCTATCGCGACTGGATTGCCGACGACAGCTTCGACTGCATGAGCCGGGTCCAGCACATCGAGACGCCGACTTTGGCCATCTGTGGCGAACAGGATCCGCTGACGCCGCTGCGCAACCACCTCTTCTTCCAGAAGACGATGCCGAACTGTCGGCTCGAGATCGTTCCCGAGGCCGGGCACTGGCCGTTCGCCGAACAGCCGGATCACTTCGACGCAGCCGTCCGCGACTACTTGATCGGGCTCACGTAGGGCCGCCAGCCTCGACTCACTGGCTATCGACTCGACAGCACAGCAGCACAACCTCCGCTGTGGCCCTGCTCGGCGAGGGTCTGCTCGATCCGGCGCTCGGCTCGCTCGAGATACTGGGCGTAGCGCTCCGGGTCGACGAAGGCGTTCTCGTCACCTGCGGCGAGCTGCTCGTATTTGCGGGCGAGACCTATGAACGAAGCATGTGAGGCCAGAAAGACGTCGGGCTCGAGAGTCTTCAGATGCGCGACGCTCTGGCAGAAATCGCGAGCGATGCCGTCATAGGACGCCTCGTTGCCGACGAGCTGGTAGCCGCTGAGAACCGACAAGCTGCAGACAGATACCCAGGTGCGTTCCTGGCCAGCGATGACGGTCGTGCCCGACCAGGACGTGCACCCTTTGGTGTGGCCGGGAGTGAGGTGAGCGGTCAGCGTCACGTCGCCGAGCACCACCGAGTCGAGATGGCCAATCTCGACGTCGGCTCGTGCCGGCGGGTAGGCGGAGCTGTCTCCCAGGAAGAAGTCACCCTTGCCGCCATTGCCAGCGAGACGTGCGGCTTCACGCGACAGGTGAAGAGACGCGCCGGTTGCCTTCAGCATGGAGGCCAGGCCCCCTGTATGGTCGAAGTGGGCGTGGCTGGCAAGCTGGATGGCGACGTCCTCGGGGTCGAAGCCGAGCTTCCTGATGCTGGCGAGCACAGCCTCGGTGTTCTCCTTCATCGGTGCGTCGATGAGGATGTGGCCTTCTTCAGTGGCGATGAGGAAGGCCGTCAGTTCGGCCGTGCCGACGTAGTAGAGGTTGTCGCCGATCCGGAATGGCTCGTGGGGCTGAGTCCAGTTGGGCGGCTGGATCCAGTTGTCTGGGGGCTGTGCTGCCGAAGCCAGAACGCTGGTCAAGACGAGTAGCGTCACCTGGAGGCCGCGCGAGACGATGGTGGTCCACTGGATCATGTGGCAGGTCTCCTCGTGGTCGCGCCGTCGTCAGCCCTCGAGCTCGAGGATGAGACGGTCGAGGTCGGGGTTCGGGGGCACCACCTGCCGCAAACGACGCGCGTAGCGGAGTGCGGCCTCGAGATTGCCCGCAAGGCGTGAGTAGCTCACCAAGGCTTCCAGTGTCTCACGGTGCCCCAGGTGACGCTCGTGATTCTCCTCGAGTTGCTCGATTGCCGTGACGGGCTGTCCGAGATCGTAGAGCGCGACGGCGTAGACGTAGGCGTAGCGTGGCTCGTCCGGAGCGAGCTCGGCGGCGCGCTCGAGGGAGTCGAGTGCCGTGCGCCGATCACCTCGTCGAATCAACGCCAGCCCCAAGGCGTGGTGGAGTCCTGCATCGTCGGCGAAACGCTGGAGCGCGGTCTGGAGGACGTCGACAGAGGCCGCGTCGTTACCCTCGAGGCGCTCGACGTCCGCCAGGTTGATGGCCGCGACCGGGTGATCCGGCTGCAGTTCGAGAGCGCGCTCTAGTGATGTCCTGGCGCCGACCAGATCACCTCGCTCGATCTGCAGGGATCCGACCATCACGTGGGCTTCGGGTCTGTCGGCATCGACCATGTGGCTCGCTTCGAGCTCCGAGAAGGCCAGGTCGAGCCGCGCTGGCAGGTCGCCTCCCAGCGCGCGTGCCTCCTCGGACGACGAGAGCCCGGAGAGCAGTCGTGCGGCCTCGACGCGCACTGTGCGCACTGGGTCGTCGAGGAGGTCGCCACCGAGTTGGAGTCGGGCCAGAGGATCCATCGCCCCCAAGGCCCGGAGTGACCCGATGCGAGTCAGGGGATCGGCGTCGAGGAGACCCTGCTCGATTGCCTCGAGTGCTCGACGACCTGGAAACCGACCGAGCTCGCTCAGCGCACTGGCTCGGAGGATGCCAGGCTTTTCGCGATCGAGCGCTAGGTTGGCCAGCAGGGTCTCGGCTTCTGGCAACGTGCGGCGCGCGGCAACCAGCGCTTCTGGCAGCCCCGGCGGTTCTTTCGAGCGCCCCTCGGGGTACCAGTCCGCGACGGTCTCTGCGGCCCACGCCGGGTTTTGATCGGAGTGGCAGCCGGTGCAGGCGTTGGGTGTTCCCAGGGACGCCGA
This sequence comes from Thermoanaerobaculia bacterium, assembly GCA_028285365.1. Taxonomy (GTDB): domain Bacteria; phylum Acidobacteriota; class Thermoanaerobaculia; order Multivoradales; family Multivoraceae; genus JANQPS01. The sequence goes on from JANQPS010001331.1 coordinate 12,407, forward strand.
GAGGTCAGGTCGCGGGACCTTGAAGCTGTGGTCACGCCTCGGATCGACCACCATGTAGGTCGTCTCCGGCATGTGGCACTCGACGCAGCTCGCGCCGCTGGAGTTGGCCTCGTGGTGGTGGTGTGACGACGTGTCGTAGACCTCAGGGGCGTGACAACGCAGGCAGACGGCCTCGGTCGTATCGGTCAGCCGGAGACTGTGCGGGTCGTGGCAGTCTTTGCAGGTGACCCCCTCCTGATACATCCGGCTTTGGAGGAATGACCCGTAGACGTAGACCTCGTCGCGAATCTGTCCGTCTGGCCAGTAGAGCGGCTCACGCACCAGCTCGGGCCGGAACGCGTCGAGGAACGGATCGCCTGGCAGCCAGTCGGCGTGGACCCGCCCGCGGCGTGAGTGGCAAGGAGCGCAGGTCTCGATCTCTCGAGGCTCGCTTCTGGAGACGGTTCGACTGGCGTTGGCGCTAGTGCTGCCGCCGGCCTGGGAAGCGAACGTCCACTCACCGCCGTCGCGGTCGGTCAGAACGTGATCGAAACCGCGCAGAGGGTCGGCTTCGGCGGCGTTGCGATCGCTGGCCGATGCCCAGAGCAGGTGATTCGACGCTGGTCCATGGCACGCTTCGCACGAGACGTCGACTTCTTCGTAGGTGGTTTCATAGGCGTTGCGTGCCGCGTCGTAGTTCTTCTCGAGACCGGTCGAGTGGCAGTCGGCGCACATGAAGTTCCAGGTGAAGCTCGGTCCCGTCCAGTGCAACACGTCGCCGTGGGTGACTCGCTCGTCCGGATAGAGGTGAAACCAGCGCTGACCGCCAGCCTCGACGGGTCGGGTGTCCCAGCAGAAGGGAAGCACCTGGAGCCTTCCGCGCTCGAGCTCGACGAGATACTGCTGGAGGGGCTCGACGCCGAAGGTGTAGAGGATCTCGTAACGCTCGAGGCTGCCTTGTGGTCCGTCCGTCTCGACGACAAAACCGTCCGGGCCGTGACTGAACCGTGATGTGATGCCGGCGTAGGTGAAGGTCGCGTCGTCGAAGTTTCCGAGGACGGTCTCCCGAGTGGCTGG
>JANQPS010001335.1 GCA_028285365.1 Thermoanaerobaculia bacterium
ATACGAGTCGAAGTCGGACGGCCGGACAGGTCGATGACGTGGCGGCAGGACTTTGGGCTATCGTTGTGGCTTCCCCCAGTTCCAGCCAGTTCATTCCAGGAGGTCGCTAGATGGACTCGTCTCCTCGATTCCTGCTCGCGCTAGCTGTGTGCGCAGCTCTCGTCGGCTGCTCACCCACCGTTCCGCCCAACACCGACCCGATTCGCTTGATCGATCAGCTGTCCTCGGCAGTCATCGAAGGCTCTCCGGCGCAATCCGAGGACGTGCCTGAAGGCGCAACGTGGACCTTCGAGAGCGATTCAGAGGGCTGGTCAGTGGCGCTCGGAATCGAGGGCTTCCGAGTCGAAGACGGTGCGCTTGCCGGATCGACGGCCATGCCGACTCCGCCGATCGGCCCGGCGCCGGCCATTACAGTGCCTCTGCCGGAGCTACCGGTGGACGAAGTCTGGGCCGTCGAAGTCCGCGCTCGCGTTTCGGCCGGGGCCAATCTCGCTGTGCGCTTCGGACGCGGCGCCGACCTCGTCCTGCCGGCGGTCTTCGGGAACCCGATGGGCATCTTCCAGACGCCGCTGCAGGCCGGTCCCGAGATGAGGGACTACGTCATCAGACCGTCGAACCCGCTCACGGTCGGGGAAGGGCCTGGCCACCTCGTGCTCTCACCGAGTGACGCGGTCGGTGCCGATTTCGCGATCGAGCGGGTGCGTCTGGTGTTGCGCAAGGAGCACCTCCACTCGGTGCCGAGCGGAGCCAGCTGGCAGGGTTTGGGTGAGATCTACCACGAGACCATCGTCTCCCGTTCCCCGGAGAAGCTCAGCTTCGACGTCGAGCTGCCCGAAGATCCGTTCCTCGAGTTGAGGGTCGGCAGCATCGAGGCCGGGCCAACGACGTTTCGAGTCGAAGTGACTGCCGAGGGCGAGTCGCCGCTGACCTGGGAGCAGAGCATCACCGAGCCCGATCAGTGGACCGCTGGCAAGCTGGATCTAGGCGAGCTCGGCGGACAACCCGTGCGGGTCTCCCTCCAACTCGACGGTGCGGAGCCCGGCTCATTGGGGTTCTGGGGCGCTGCAGCGGTTCGATCGGGCATGACCGCGACCGCGGACGCCACTCCCGACCAGCCTCAAGGCGTCATTCTGATCCTCACCGACACGCTTCGCCGCGACCAGCTGGAGCTCTATGGCTACGGCCGAGAGACGGCGCCGACGATCAACCGATTGGCCACAGAAGGGGTTCGGTTCGCGGACGCGATCTCTCAGGCGACGTGGACCAAGGTGTCGGTGCCGGCGATTCAGACGGGCCTCTATCCGACCACCCATACGGTCGCCAATCTCCCTGATCGGCTGCCGGCATCGGCGACCACGATGGCAGAGGTCTTCAGAGAGGCTGGTTACGCCACTCTGGCTTTGACCTCGATTCCTTTTGTCGGTCGCATGACGAATCTCCATCAAGGGTACGAGAGCATGCACGAGCCGGGGTCGTTGGGTGACGTGGGAGACGATCTCGAGCGGGGCGCTACCAGCAAGAGCTCCCTGCAGCTGGTGCCTCGGCTGCTCGACTGGCTCGACGAGAGGGATGGCTCGAAGTTCTTCGCCCTGCTCCACGTGGCCGACGCCCACAGCCCGTTCAGGCCGGCACCCGAGCACGAGCTGCTGTTTGCGGCTGAAGGAGAGATGGATCGTCTCGACGAGATGACCGAGCAGGTGCGCCCGCTCATCAAACATCCGCTGATGAAGCAGTTCGGCATGCCGCGGCGCGAAGAGCTGGACCAGGCCGGGCTCGATCCGGACGAGTTCGTCGGGATCGAGGTCAACGGTCTCGACGGCTCGATCAAGGGTATGGACGATCAGTTCGCCGCTCTGATGCAGCGTCTCGACGAACTGGGGCTCCGTGACAAGGTGCTCATAGCGCTCGTGGCGGACCACGGTACGGAACTCCTGGAGCACGGCGACCACTTTCACGGTCACACGCTCTACGGCGAGCTCAACCGAGTGCCGATGCTGCTGTGGGGACCGTCGTACGTGCCGAGTGGGGTCGACGTCGCAGCCACCGTGCAGACCATCGACCTGATGCCCACGATGCTCGACCTCGCCGGGCTGCCGACTCCTGAGCCGGTCCAGGGCCGCAGCCTCACAGTTCTCTTTGACGGTTCGGGCAACGAGCAGTGGCGACGCCCGGCGATCACCGAGGCTCCCGTCAACTTTCGCGGCCTGGCGAAGTGGAGTCTGATCTCGGAAGGTTGGAAGCTGATTCGCAAAGGCGCACTCGACGGTGAGCCCGGCTACGAGCTCTACAACCACACCGAAGATCCGATCAATCTCAACGATCTCGCGGAGCAGGAGCCGGAAACCGTAGAGCGCCTGGCCAGGTTGATGGAGAACTGGCGAGCGGAAGCCACGAATGCCCGTCTCGACGACGCTGTGGCCAATGCCACCCTGGATGCGGCCGAGCTCGAGCGATTGCGGAGTCTTGGCTACGTGCAGTAGATGTGCGCGGCCGGGCTGAGGTCGCCGACGCCTACGGTTCTCGCACCGGCAGCGAGAGATGCGACGGAAACTCGGTCGACCGATAGACGCTCTGTGTCGCGGTCTCGAAATCCTCCGCAACCGCTTCGTAGATGCTGTCGACGAAGGTCTGGGGGTTGCGATCGATGAGCGGGAACCACGTGCTCTGAATCTGCACCATGATCTGGTGGCCGGCCTTGAAGGTGTGGTTGCGCGAGCGGAGGTTGACCTCGTAGGGGAGGACCTGACCGGCGGCGAGCGGTTCGGGTGACTCGAAGCTGGTTCGATAGCGACCCCTGAAGACCTCGGCAGCGGCGAGGAACTGGAATCCGGACATGGCGGGCTCGGGCTCGTAGCGCTGCGGGTAGACGTCGATCAGCTTGACGATCCAGTCGCTGTCGGTGCCGGTGGTGGCGGCAAACAGGTTGGCGATCGGTTCACCCGTAATGGTCAGGTCCTCCTCGAGGACCTGACTCGTGTAGGTCAGCACGTCCGGTCGGCCGTGGGCGAGACGTTGATCTTCGGCCTGCCACTCGGGCCAGCCGTCGTAGCCGATTGGCCGTTTACGGAACGGCACGGGGTTGTCCGGATCGGAGATGTAGCGGTCGACGGCCTCGTCGCCGATCTCAGTGGGCGGATCGAACGACAGCCCTCCGTCAGCCCGCAGGTAGAGCGAGCGCCGTTCGATTCCCTCACGAGGCGGCCAGGAGTCGAACGACTCCCAGGTGTTGGCGCCTGTCCTGAAAGCCCAGACCTCGGGCAGGTCGATCTCACCCTCGTCTTTCAGCCAGTACGCGAACCAGGGCGCCTGGATCTCGTTTCGGTACCACTCGGCGGTGTTGCTCTCGAAGTCGATCGCGCCGAGTCGTCGTCCAGGTCCGAAGCTCCAACCTCCGTGGTACCAGGGTCCGAGCACGAGGTGGTTGAGGTCCTTCTCGTCGGTCGCCTCGTACTTCTTGTAGACCTCGATCGGCCCGTAGAAGTCTTCGGCGTCGTACCAGCCGGTGACGTTGAGAGTCGGGACGGTCACTGGCTGGATGTGGGGTAGCACACCACACATTCCGTACAGCCAGTAGTCGTCGAGGTTGGGGTGCTCAGTGAAGGCGTTCCAGCTCGGCGCCTGGCCGTGCAGGATGTTCTTGTTGATGTTGGACAGCGGTCCGAGCTCGAGGAACGACTCGTAGTTGTCGTAGGAGCCGAGTGGCTCACCGCGAATCAGGTCGGCCTCCATGGCGGAGATCCAGCCGAAGGCGTACTCCAGCCGGAAGGCGCCGTTGTGGTGCCAGTCGTCGCCGATGAACATGTCGGCGCAGGTGGCTTGAGGTGAGGCGGCCTTGAGCGCCGGATGGGGATCGACGAGGGCTCTCGTCGTCAGGAAGCCGCCGTAGGAGATGCCGAGGGTGCCGACGCGCCCGTTGTTCTGTTCGACGTTGGTGACGAGCCACTCGATGGTGTCGTAGGCATCGGTGGATTCGTCGGTCGCGCCCTCCTCCGTGCGGTCTTCGCGCATCGGACTCAGGGTGACGAACTCGCCGTCCGACGCGTTGCGGCCTCGCGTGTCCTGAAAGACGAAGAGGTAGTCGTCTTCGATCAGGTCCGGGTACATACGCAGGAGCGCGGTGTAGCCGTTGGGCGTCTGATTGAGACCGTACGGCGTACGGGTGAGGATGATCGGCAGATCGCCGGACTGGTCCACGGGCCGATAGATCTCCGTGTGCAGCTCGATGCCGTCACGCATGGGGATGCGTACGATCTCCTGGTCGAACACGAGGCTGAAGTCGGGATCGGTGCGGCCGTCGCGCCCGAGCGCGTAGTACATCTGCCGAGTCGAGAGCGCACTCTGGACCATGGGGTTGACGAACTCGGAGGGTGAATCCGCCGAGCTCGTTGAACCCACCGCGGAACTGTCAGGAGTTGGAGCCGAGCACGCCAGGCTGACACCCGCGAGTGAGACTGCGAGAGCCTGAATGCTCCGCCAGATCGGACTCCTGCTCACGGTCACTGCTTGCGCACCGCAGCGGTGATGGCGCCGCGCTGATTCAGCTCGAGTCCGGTGATGCCTGATGAGGGATCGCCATCGAATGTGACGGTCGCGTTGGCCAGCGGGATCCCAAACGTGCCGTCGTCGTAAGCCTCCATCGGGATCGGCTGCTGGCCCGGTGCCTGCAGGAAGAGCACGCCGTCTCTGGCCGTCACGTTGAGCGTGACCGCGCCGCCGCCCACTTCGTACTCACCGGCGTAGGCTTCCGCGTTCGGGACCGTCTCGATTTTGGTTTTCTCGGCCGTGGTCGTCGATTCCTCGGCTGAAGCATCGTCTTCTGCCAGGTCGGAAGTCGCCGGGAAGTAGTAGCTCATGGTGTCGAAGTCGATCGTCCAGGAGCCCAGCTTCCACAGGTACTGATGGGAGATCAGGGCGTCCCAGAAGAAACCCTGAGATCGGTAGTTGTCGCCGTCGACGAAGACGTTGCCCAGGGCTTGCGACGCACCAAACGGCAGACCGTCCAGACCGTGACTGTCGATCGGGGACCAGTAGAAGCGGGTGCCTTCGATGTCGTTTTTGTCGAGGCCCAGCATCTCGACCGTCTCGTCGACCAGGATCACGGGCATGGTCGCCGCGAGGCCCGAGTCGAGAAACATATTGAGGCCTTCATGGTCGTTGACCTGGCCCTTGGCGAACATCAGGTGAGTCGACGTGAGGTAGAACGGCATGCGCACGACCTCGCGGCCACCCATCGACTCGATGGCCTGATCGAGGCTCTTCTCAGAGCGCGGCCGGAGCGTGATCTCTCCTCGCTCGTAGTCGATCGTCGAGAGAAACTGTTTGAGGAGCCCGGTTCCCAGGACGCCATCGGTCGTCAGTCCGTTGGCCTTCCACTGGGCAACGACAGCGGGGACATTGCGCACCGTGACCCCGCCCATTTCGACCACCTCGGCGACGCCGAGAGGCTCTTCGATCTCCTTGCCTTCGGTGTAGGCGTACTTGTTCTTGGAAACGATCAGCTCCTTGATCGAGAGCTTGTCGGCGACCGACACGTCGAGATAGAGGCGATCGCCGCCCGTGTCGAGCGTGAGGAGCACCTGCACCCCGTTGACCGTCAGGTGCACCTCCGGCAGAGCGCCCGGCTGGAAGACGTCGTTGGTGAAGGGTAGGCGGGCGACTTGCTGAGCGTCGTTCCAGGAGACCTGGTAAGGCTCACCCTCGAAGAGCTTCAGGAACTCCAGGAGAGCGTACGCGCGCTCGGTCTCGGGCAGGGCCAATCCCCTCGTCTTCTCGAACGATTGGCTCTGGTAGTGCACCAGGGCCATCTGCAGGGTGGCGTCCTTGTGGGTGTCGCTGCCAGGCGTCGCGACCTCGAGGAGTCTGGTGTACAGCCGCTCCGCGCGATCGAGATCCATTGTCAGGAGTGCGAGTCGCGCGCCGAGCTCGAGATCACCTACATGCGACGACTCAGGTGTCGCGAGAGGGGCCATGACGTCGTTGGCATGCCAGATGTTCCCCAGCTTGAAGAGGACGTCCGCATAGGCGCGACGCGCTTCGACGTCGCCGGGTGCCGCCGCGTAGGCTGCGGCCGCGCCTTCGAGCTGCGGCTCGACCTCGGAGCGAAGTCCGGTCAGCTCTCGCGCTCCGGCAGAGTGCATCGAGAGCGCGACGAGGAAAACGGTCAGGGAGGCCAGCGACAGAGGTCGTTCGACGAGACGAAACATGGTGAGCTCCTCGCGGTGACTTGGTGTGAAGTCGGTGGGCGGCTCAAGGCTACCGGAGCCTTCGCCACATGAGAAACGCCGAACGCAGGAACGGGTTCCCGTTCTGATCGAGGTTGGCCGGAGCAGCGCCCGAACGTTTCAGGAGGACGCCTAGATGAAGACGGTGTCTTCGTGTCGGAAGAGCGCGTCCAGGCGGCCTTTGCCTGCAGAGGCGGGAAGCTCCGCGACTTCGGGTCGCTCGAGGGGCAGCCGGAGCGCGGTGCTCAGGTTCTCGACGAGGGGTTGTGTCGCTGAGCAATCCGTCTCGTAGCGTGCGAGCTTCTGGCGATCGGTTTCCACCAGCAGATAGGGGGCTGGCTGCCCGCTCGCCGGCACGACCCAGAGAATGAGCTGACGGCGATAGCGCGTCGCGGTTGGAGTCCCCGACTCGTTGTAGTGGACCTGGCGGGCAACCTCTCTGGTTTCGAGAGCCTGCGCGCGTGAGATGCCCAGCACTCGCCTGCGCCGACCATGGCTGACTTCGACCGAGTCTCTCGATGGAGTGAGGGTGACCACTCTGGCTCGCGTCGGCCAAAAGGCGAAGAGCATGAGTGTCGCGATCCAGATCGAGGGTAGGAACAGACTCTCGTGGGGCAGTCCAAGCCGGAGGCTGTCCGTCGACAGGCCGCCTTCTGCGGACGGGAGGATGACGAAAAGAGTCAGGCTCATGCCGAGGAGCGCGACCAGGAGCGGCATCGCGGAGTCGCCGCTCTGCCGCAGCCGGATCTCGTCTTCGGCCCAGCGCTCGACCACGATGGGTGTAGCTCCAAGGCGCCCAACCATGTCGACTGTGGGCTCGGGAAAGGATTGCAGCGTGGCCGACCCGGGACGTGGTGCAACTCTGTCGTGAGGAGGTTGAGGCGGTGGCGTGGCTCCCATGGAGATCCGCAAGACCAGTGTCGGGACACCTAGACACACGACTGCTGCGACCGCGAACAGCAAGAACGAGGCGCAACCGTCGGCACCTTGCCAGAGTGCGAAGTCGTCGAAGCTGCGAACGCGAATCAGGTCGGAGAGAGCTGCGGGTGTGGGCGCCGGCAGCAGGTCGCGGACGGCTGCGAAGACCAGCACGGAGCCGACCCCGAAGAAGGGCAGGAAGAAGAGAAACAAGCAGCCCAGCTTCCTCCGTCTCGTCACGAAATCTCCTTTCCCACGTTCACCGGCTTCCTACGGCTCCTGCCTTCTACGGCATCAGTCTCCTACAGTCACCAGTAGAACCACGCCCACAGCCACAGGGAGTCGGCCTTCAACAGGATCAACGTCGAGAAGCCGGCGCGCTGCACAGCTCTTTGAGTCGACGTGACCCTGTGTCTCACGCTCACCCGGGCATGCCAGACGGCAGCGTGGTAACACTCCTTTCGATGGTCGAAAGAAAGGCAGACGGCGCGAAGAGCGCCACACGCGAGAAGTCTGGGGAAACCAAAGGGGACGTGCTTCAAGGCACGCTCGACATGCTGGTGCTCAGGGCGCTGCAGCTCGAGCCCATGCACGGTTGGGGTATCACCGAACGCATTAGTCAGTGGTCGGAGCAGGTGCTGTTGCTTGGGCAGGGCACCCTCTATCCGGCCCTCTACAGGCTCGAGCGACAGGGTTTCGTCGAATCGCAGTGGGGCAAGACCGAGAACAACCGGCGTGCTCGCTACTACTCGCTGACGAAAGCCGGTCGCAAGCGGTTGGAACAGGAGCTCGAGAACTGGGAACGCATGTCGCGGGCCATCACCCTGGTTCTCGAGGCGACCGCGACCTGAGGACAACTCGTGAGGATCGGGACCTGAGGACAGCGACCTTGGGACCGTGGACCGGGACGATGGCGGACGGTTCGCTGGCACGGAGGGCGACACATGGGAGCATGGCGAAGGTGGTTCTCGCGCAGAGCTGATCTGGAGGGCCGTCTCGACGAGGAGCTTCGGTTTCATCTGGATCAGCTGATCGAGCGGAATCGCAAGGCAGGGATGAGCTCTCG
>JANQPS010001343.1 GCA_028285365.1 Thermoanaerobaculia bacterium
CGAGAGCGATCCCATGAGTGATCAAGTGGAACTGGTCCTACCCGACGGCTCGAAGCGCGCGGTTGCAAGTGGCAGCACCGCGCTCGACGTAGCTCTTTCGATTGGCCCGAGGTTGGCCAAAGACGCCGTGGGTGCGGAGCTCGACGGTCAGCCGATCGACCTCCGGACGCCGATTGCCCAGGGGGGCGCGTTTCGACTCTTCACCGTCAAGAACGACGAAGCCGGTTCGTTCATCAGACACAGCGCGGAGCACGTTCTCGCTGATGCCGTGAAGCGGCTGTGGCCCGAAGTGGTCATCGATGTCGGTCGCCAGGACCACTCGGAGAAGTTCCAGTACGACTTCCGGTTCTCGCGCGCGTTCACGCCTGAAGATCTCGAGCTCATCGAGAAGAAGATGGCCGAGATCATCAAGGAAAACGCCACTTTCGAGCGCGTCGAGGTCTCGCGTGACGAGGCGCGCGATCTGTTTGCAAGCCTGGGTGAAGATCTCAAGGTCGACAGGCTCGGCGACATCCCGGAAGGTGCGCCCATCACCCTCTATCGGCACGGTGATTTCGTCGATCTGTGCCGAGGGCCTCACGCCCAGCGGGCCTCTCAGATCGGTGCGATCAAGCTGCTCGAGAGCTCGGGTGTGTTCTTCCGAGGTGACGAGGCCAACGAGCGCTTGCAGCGGATCTATGGAACGGCGTTTGCGACGCGCAAGCAGCTCGAAGCCTACGAGGAGCGTCTCGAGCTCGCGCAAAAGCGCGACCATCGTCGGCTCGGACCCGAGCTCGACCTCTTCAGCTTCACGCCTTATGCGCCGGGCAGCCCGTGCTTTCATCCCAAGGGAGCCACGGTCTACAACCTGCTCAAGAAGTCGGTGCAGGAGCGCCTGGGCGAGTACGGAGAAGTCTTGACGCCGCAGATCTTCGATGCGGAGCTCTGGCACAAGTCGGGACACTACGACTTCTACAAGGACGCGATGTTCTTCACAGAGGTCGACGACCGCGAGTACGCGGTCAAGCCGATGAATTGCCCGAGCCACTGTCTCATCTACGGTACGACTCGGCGCTCGTATCGCGAGCTGCCGATTCGGTACGCGGACTTCGGGCGGCTCCACCGCTACGAGCGCAGCGGCGTGGTGTCGGGTCTGACCCGCGTCCGCACCTTCTGCCAGGATGATGCGCACATCTTCTGTACGCCAGAGCAGATCCAGGAAGAAGTGCTCAAGCTGGTCGAGATGATTCTCGACATCTACGACTCGTTTGGTTTCGAGGACGTCGAGATCGAGATCTCGACTCGGCCTGAGAAGGCCATGGGCACCGACGAGATGTGGGAGCAGGCGGAGTCGGCCCTCGAAGGTGCGCTCGTTTCCCGCGACATCGACTTCGAGATCAATGAAGGTGATGGCGCCTTCTACGGTCCCAAGATCGACTTCCAGGTGAAAGATGCCCTGGGTCGCAGCTGGCAGCTCGGTACCGTCCAGCTGGACTTCCAGCTGCCGGAACGCTTCGAGTTGTCGTATGTCGGAGCCGATGGCGCGGAGCATCGACCGGTGATGATTCATCGGGCGATGTTGGGCTCCCTCGAGCGCTTCATGGGGATACTCATCGAGCACCTCGGCGGCGCTTTCCCGTTCTGGCTGGCGCCGGTTCAGGCCATGGTGCTCCCTGTCTCCGATCGCTTCATGGAGTACTGCGAGTCGGTGCAAGAGTCGCTAGTGGCTGGCGGTCTGCGAGTCGAGATCGACACTCGCAACGAGAAGCTCGGTTACAAGATCCGCGAAGCCCAGATGCAAAAGATTCCCTACATGTTGGTCGTGGGTGGGCGAGAGCAGGAGAACCGGGAAGTCTCGGTGCGCAGCCGCGATGGTGGCGACCTTGGCGCTCAGAGCGTCGATGACTTCCTCGCGGCGGCCCAGGTCCTCGACCAGAGTCGCCAGCTCGAGCTTTCACTCCAGACCTCCTAGGAGCCCGCCGCAAGAAGATCAGGTTGCGACAACACGTCCACCACGAGTCGTGCCAGCCCGTGCTAGAATCGCTCGCTCGTGTGTCGGCCGTGGGCATCGCGCTCGTGCTCAGCAAGACGGGTCCCGACCACAGAACACAGACGCATCAACGAGAGGCGAGATATGCCCAAGCTCAAGTCCCATAGGGGCGCCGCCAAGCGCTTCAAGATCACCGCCAAAGGCAAGGTGAAGCGGCGTCACTCGATGAAGAATCACATCCTGACCAAGAAGTCGCAGAAGCGGAAGCGCAACTTGCGCAAGAGTGCTCTGGTGTCACCAGGGTTTGCGCCCGCAATCCGCGAGATGATCAGCCCTTGAGGTGATCCGAATGTGGACGACGGCCCCGAGAGGGTCGACGGACACAGGTGGCCCGCTCGAGAGGAGCGGGCTGACAACTGGATCAGAGGCAGCTGAGGGGAAAGAGCCTGTCCCGTTCGGCGCCCGCCGCAAGGCATCCACCAGGTTTGCGGGACCCGGGAAGGTCTCGAGGACCACAAGAACACAACGAGGTTCGAAATGCCGAGAGTCAAGAGAGGGCCAAAAAGGGCCCAGAAGCGTAAGAAGATACTCAAGCAAGCGAAGGGCTACTACGGGACAAAGTCCAAAGCCCATCGCGTCGCCAAGCTCGCAGTCGAGAAGTCGCTCGAGTACGCCTACCGCGATCGACGACAGCGCAAGCGACAGCTTCGGAGTCTCTGGATCATGCGTATCAACGCAGCCGCGAGACAACACGATCTCAGCTACAGCCGACTGATTGCCGGGCTCAAGGCCGGCGGTGTCGAGCTCAATCGCAAGGTTCTCGCCGATCTGGCCGTGAACGACGCGGCGGCGTTCGAAGCGCTCGTCGAGCAGGCGAAGTCGAATCTCGCGCAGGCCGCCTAGGTCGGTAGCGTCCCGAGCTCCTTGAGGCTGAAGCGTGAGTGAGCAAGAGAACGCCGCTTTCGACCGGCTCGAGGAGCTGGTTCAGCGAGCTGGCGAAGAGATCGAACGACTTCGCGAAGAGAACCAGTCGCTGACAGCAGAGGTCGCGAAGCTCAGAGAGCAGGCGGACTCGACTTCCGAATGGGAGGACGAGCGCGACCGAGTCGCAGAGCGCGTGGCGTCTCTCGTCGACGGGCTCGAGGAGCTTCTCGACGCCACCGAAGCTGACGAGTCGACTGACGACTGACGAGCGTTCCCCCGCTGCCGGCGGGTGTTTGCTGGCGAGGAGACCCACGCACTCAGCGCTCCGCCCGGGTAGCGTTCGCACGCCACTCGTCACAGATCTCGGAATGGACCTTCGGCTCAGTGGATTTGTAGCGCTACCGGGGCCGATGGGCGTAGCCGCTGTGCTATATTTGCGGGCTGTTTTGCAGGAGATCGGAGGTCCTCTGGCGCTCTCGAGCTACGGTCGGCCCCTTCGATCGAGCCCATGTCGAAGAAAGCACAGACGACCATCGAGGTTGAGATTCACGGCACGACGTACAACGTGCGTGGCGGCCAGGACCCAGAGCATCTGAGGCAACTGGCTGACTACGTGGATCAACGGATGAACGAGGTCGCTTCGATGACCTCGACCATCAGCACGACCAAGGTAGCCGTCCTCGCAGCACTCAATATTGCGGAAGAGCTCTTCCGTTCTCGCAGCGGGCGTGATGAGACGAAGGATGAACTTACCGAGAGGATGACGAGCCTTGCAGGCGAGCTGGAGCGTGTTCTCGATGCGTGAGCATGAGCAGCCCGTAAGGCGGGCCCAGCACTTCACAGCAACCTCTCACTTTGCGTGTCATGATCGAGTTCTGCATTCCCTACGGGGTTGGTATGGGTCGGCCCATTCGTAGAACCAACTCTTTTTCCCAGGGAGTCCTGGATCTGCGCTCTTGTGCCAGCCTCGCTCGAACGAGGACGCTGATGGAGCGTGGCGCGGACACCCACCTAGAACTCGCTGGTTCTAGTCATGGTGGCCCATACTGCCCCGTGGGGAATGCCGTTTACCGAGATTGCATGACCGCTGGCAATAGCGTCTGAAGACCTCCGTCGACTGAGCGTCTCTGCCCTCGCTCCCTGAGGGGGTACGATGACCAGCAATGCCTTCTTGATCCCGGCCATCGTGGTAGCGCTGGCGCTGTTGGTCTCGCCCTTCGTGTGGCTGACCGTGGTCAGACGCTCGGCGCGCCGGGTGACCGCACAGGCCCGGCGGCAGGCCTCGCGGATTCTCGAAGAATCCGAGCGTGAAGCCGCCTCCAGGGTTCGTGAAGCGGAGCTCGCCGCCAAGGAGAAGCTCCTTCAAGCGCGATCCGAGTTCGAAAAGGTGGCTGGTGAGCAGAAGGCCGAGCTCGATCAGCGAGCGCGCGAGCTCCAGCACGCTCGTGAGGATCAAGAGCGCCTGAGCTCGCAGCTCGAGGCCGAGCGGTCAGAGCTCGCTGAGCGCGAGCAGGCCGCTGCTCGTTCGCTGAGCCAGACCGAGGAGCGCAAGAAGCACCTGGACGAGGTGCTCGCCGAGGAGCGTCATCGGCTGGAACAGGTCGCCGGGCTGACTGCTCAGCAGGCCAAAGACGAGTTGATGAGCAACCTCGAGAACGACGCGCGCATGGACGCCGCTCACCTCGTCAAACGGATCGAGGACGAGGCACGCGAGACGGCCAATCGTGAGGCGCAGCGAATCATTGGCCTCGCCATCGAACGGTCTGCCTCTGACTACGTCAACGACACCACGGTGTCGGTGGTCATGCTGCCGTCCGACGAGATGAAGGGGCGCATCATCGGTCGCGAGGGCCGCAATATTCGAGCTCTCGAGATGGCAACCGGAGTCGACCTGATCGTCGACGACACGCCTGAGGCCGTCATTCTGTCGGGCTTCGACCCGTATCGCCGCGAGATCGCTCGGGTGGTGGTCGAAAGGCTCATTGCCGACGGGCGGATCCACCCTGCGCGGATCGAAGAGGTGGCCGAGAAGGTCAAGCAGGAGTTCGAGGAGCGCATCCAGCAGGAAGGCGAAGCGGCCCTCCTGGAGCTCAACCTCTCGGGGCTTCATCCTGAGCTGATCAAGCTGCTCGGCCGTCTGCGCTATCGGACGTCTTACGGTCAGAACGTGCTACAGCACAGCAAAGAGGTCGCTTTTCTCGCTGGCACCTTGGCTGCGGAGCTCAAGGCGGACGTGCACGTCGCAAAACGTGCCGGCCTCGTGCACGACATCGGCAAGGCGGTCGACCGGGAGATGGAGGGAACTCATCTCGAGCTCGGCATTCAGCTGCTGCGCAAGTACGGAGAGAAAGAAGACGTCGTACACGGCATGGCGTGTCACCACGGTGACTACGACCCCGAGACCGTCGAGGCGGTCCTGGTCACCGCAGCGGACTCGTTGTCTGCCGCGCGGCCGGGGGCGAGGCGCGAAGTGCTCGAGACCTACATGAAGCGACTCGAGAAGCTCGAGGAGATCGCTTCTGACTTCGAAGGCGTTCAGAAAACCTATGCCATTCAGGCGGGTCGCGAGGTCCGCATCATCGTCGACTGCGAGAACGTTTCCGACGAGAAGGCGCTGTGGATCTCGAAGGACGTTGCGAGACGCATCGAAAGTGAGCTGACCTATCCGGGTCAGATTAAGGTGACGGTGATTCGCGAGTCGCGCGCCGTGGACTACGCGCGCTGAGGCGCGGCCTACCTTGGAGTCATGACCGAGATGCCCGAGCGAGAGACCGTACGCGTCCTGTTCGTGGGCGACGTCTTTGGCCGCCCCGGAAGGCGCGCCCTGGCGACGCTCCTTCCCCAACTCCAGGACGAGCACCACATCGATTACACGATCGTCAACATCGAGAACTCGGCGGGGGGGTTTGGGATCAACGCGTCGGTGTACAAAGAGTTGTCCGAGCTCGACATCGACTGCATGACGAGTGGCAACCACATCTGGGACAAGCGCGAAGGTGTCTCGCTCGTCGCCCAGGAACCCGCTCTTCTGCGTCCCAGCAACTACCCTCCCGACAACCCGGGTCGGGGTCTGCACGTGGGCGAGACCGCGGCCGGGGTGAAGGTAGCTACCCTCAACCTCGAGGGCCAGGTCTTCATGAAGTCCCTCCCATCACCTTTTGTCGACGCAGACCACCAGCTCGCCAAGCTCGACGGTGACGTCAAGGTCGTCATCGTCGATTTTCACGCCGAGGCGACGAGCGAGAAGCAGGCCATGGGGTTTCACCTCGATGGTCGCGTGAGCGCGGTCTTGGGTACGCACACCCACGTGCCCACCGCGGACGCCCGGATCCTGCCCGGAGGCACCGCACTCCAGACCGACGTCGGCATGACTGGTCCCTACGAGTCGATCATCGGCTGCCGTGCCGACAAGGTCGTGGAGCGCTTCTTGAGGCAGCGTCACGTGCCGTTCGAGGTGGCGAAGCGAGACGTGCGGCTAGCGGCCGCGCTCATCGACGTCGATATCGAGAGTGGCCATGCGGCCCATATCGAGTCGATGCTGATCAGCGTGCCGTAGTCCGGCGCGCGTCACCCCTGACCAGCACCCGTCATCGGTTCGGGTGCTCCGAGCTCGTCCAGACCCTGCCACGTCTCTTCGCTGTCGTCGAATACGGGCAAGTTGGGTTCGATGCCGTGCTTGACGTTGACGTGCCATGACCAGACGATCGCCCACTTGAGGTAGGTGCCGTAGGCCTGGAGGAGGCAGAACACCAGGCCGCGCATGCCGTCCAGGATGCCGAGTTGGACGAAGTAGGTCCGGAGGAAGCGCCACAGCGAGCGGGCAAAGACCTGAAGGGGTCCTGATCGTCTGCCTTCTTTCCATACCTGAGCGGCTCCCCACCAGCTGTACTTGGCGATCCGCTGGGCGTAGGCGACGAAGTCGTCGACCATGAAGTGCAGCATCGGGTTCTTCAGGACCTTGGCCGGCGAGCGAGTCATCATGTCGGCGTGGACCCGACGATTCGGATAGCGGCCGGCGCCGCGCTTGAGCAGCCGTACCACCCGGTCGCGCTGCCAGCCCGAGAAGCGAATGACCTGCCCGAGAAAGTACACGGTTCGCTTGATCGTGTAGGCCTCGTGAGGCGGCTCTCCCGAGCGAAACAGATCCTCGATTTCTTCGCGCAGCGCGTCTGTGCAGCGCTCGTCGGCGTCGAAGATCAGAATCCAATCGTTCTTGGCCTGGTCCATCGCCCAGTTCTTCTGGGACGCCGAGCCGAAGTACGTTCGCTGCATGAAGCGGACGTTTTCGAACTTCTGGACGATGGTCGGGGTGTCGTCGGTCGAGTGGGAGTCGACTACGAGCACCTCGTCGCACCAACGCAGCGAGTCGAGACAAGCGCCAATGTGGCGTTCCTCGTTGAATGTCGTCACGATCGCAGAAATCTGCGAAGAGGCACTCGAGCTGTCGCTTGTGGTCATGTTCCGGGAGTCCTCATGAGCTCAGAAGGCTCGACCCACGGATTGTAGTTCACTCCTTTCACGCCTGTCCCTGGTCGCGTACTGGAGTCTCGAAAGAGCATCCTTGGACGTGGGAGACAGTCGGCTGTTCGTTGTTTGACCTCGGAGTGGCTCGGCGTTCGAAGACGGGTTTTGGCGGTGGCGTGGTGCTGCGCGTCCGGTTTTGCTAGCTTCGCCCCTCCAGATTCGATCTGACGTCCGTTTCGCCTATGCGCCTCACGTTCAAAAAGTCCTACCGCTCCCCAACGCAGTCGCTCAACTCGACCGAGTCCGGTTGGCTCTCTCGCGCGCTCCAGCACGTCACCGGTCTGTTCCTCGTGATGAGCATCGGTGCCAGCTCGCTCACGGCGCAGGAGACCACAGAGGACGAGACCGTGCAGGAAGAACCCAGGCGCCTGATCGGGCTGAGCGCCGGAGTCATCGATTTCACTCGCTCCAAAGAGGCTCTCGAGGTGGGTGCTGACTTCCAGTGGAAGCCCGTCAGCTTCTTCAAGCTCAGACCGCACGTCGGTTTTGGCGTCACGGTCGACGACACCTACTTCGTCTTCGCCGGTGCGAGACGGGAGCTCCCGCTCGGAGCGTCGCCGTGGCTGTTCGACATCAGCTTTGGTGTGACCTACTACGAGCGAGGCGACGGCAAGGAGCTCGGTCAAGAGCTCGAGTTCAGATCGGGTCTCGACTTCCTGAGGCAGCTTCGCGGCGGCAGCCGGATCGGTATCGGCGTTTATCACCTGTCGAACGCGGGACTCGCAGAACTCAACCCCGGAACGAACTCGGTTGTCCTCCGCTGGGTCGTGCCGGTTGGCTGAGTTTCACCTCACTGTCGCGTGACTGTCGCGTGCTAGGGTTCTGTTATGGCCGTTGATGAGGAACTGCTCGCGATCCTCGTGTGTCCGAAGAGTCACGGGGAGCTCCAGATCGTGGAGCTGCCTGCGGACCTCGGTCAGCGACTCGTCGAGAAGTACCGCGAGCACTTCGACGACGAGGAGCCGGTGGTCGAACAGGGACTCCTGTGCAAGGAGTCCGAGCTGCTCTACCCGATCGTCTCCGACATTCCGGTCATGCTCGTCGAGGAGGCACTGCCGGCATCGGTCCTCGGTAGCTGACCCGCGGCTTCAGCCTTCGCACCTTTCGTTCGACCAACGAAACTCGACACGCATCCCAAGACCTATCACCATGAGAGTCGCTGTCGACTGGCGCGTGGTTGGCTCGCATGAGTGACACCTTCCGTGGGTATCTCGCCACGCTCGTACCCGAGATCGATGCTGCCCTCGACCGCGTGCTGGCAGATGGCGAGCGCGAGCCGGTACGTCTGCACGAGGCGATGCGCTACAGCATCTTCGCTGGCGGCAAGCGTCTGAGACCGTGCCTCGTCGTGTTGGCTGGGGAGGCGTTTGGTGGTTCCAGGACGGACCTGCTGGAGCCGGCAGCCGCGTTGGAGCTCGTGCACACGTTCAGTCTCGTTCACGACGACCTGCCAGCACTCGATGACGACGACCTGAGGAGGGGGCGAGCGACCCTCCATCGTCAGTACGACGAGGCGCTGGCCATCCTCGCTGGAGATGCCTTGCTCAACCTCGGACTCGAGGTGATGGCGACGTATCCGACAGGGGGTAACTCGGCGGTCCGCCTGGCCAATACCATCGCGGTGGCTCGCGCCATTGGCACCGACGGCATGATCGCAGGCCAGGTGTTTGATCTGGAAGCCGAGGGCCGCAGTGAAGAAGAGCCGTTCGCCGATCCGGAGGCGGCTCTCGAGCGCATTCACCGACTCAAGACCGGAGCCCTGCTGCGGGTCAGCCTGGAAGTAGGCGCACGCATTGCCGGCGCCGGCGCTCGAGCTCTGGAGTCGCTCGGTCGTCTCGGGGATCTCATCGGGCTCATGTTTCAGGTTCGTGACGACATTCTCGACGTCGAGGGTGACGCAGAGTCGCTGGGCAAGACACCCGGAAAAGACGCCCGTGCCGGGAAGCTCACCTATCCGGGGCTCTATGGCATCCAGGCAGCGCGACGAATGCTCGACGACCATCTCGCCGAGGCCCTGGAGCTGGTCGACGATCTGCCGCAGCGCAAAGCGGAGTTTCGCGGGCTGGTCAGCTTCATCGCTACGCGCGAGAACTGAGTGCGTTCCTGTGGGGCGTTAGAGGTTGCGACTGGATCAACAGCTGGTCGAGCGAGGTCTCTTCGAGAGTCGCGAGAAGGCCAAACGTGCGGTCATGGCGGGGGTGATCTACGTCGAGGGACAACGAGTCGACAAGCCTGGTGCGGCTGTCGACGGCGAGGCGCGGATCGAGCTCGTCGGGCCCAAGGAGCCGTTTGTCTCGCGCTCCGGACGCAAGCTCGACGAAGCTCTCGACAGGTTCGGCGTGGACGTGGACGGTCAAGTGTGTCTGGATGTCGGAGCGTCGACAGGAGGCTTCACGGACTGCCTCCTTCAACGGGGAGCGGCACGTGTCTACGCCCTCGATGTCGGCTACGGTCTGCTCGAGCAGAAGCTACGAGAGGACGACAGGGTCGTCGTCCTCGAACGCATCAACGCCCGATACCTGCAGCAGGATGCTCTACCCGAAGCCTGCGGGATCATCACCGTCGACGTCTCCTTCATCTCACTCACCAAGGTCGTTCCTGCACTGTTACCCCATCTCGCGCGCGGCGGGAGGCTACTCACGCTGATCAAGCCGCAGTTCGAGGTGGGGCGCGAGCTCGTGGGCAAAGGAGGCATCGTGCGTGACGAACAGGTGCGGGCTTCGGTCATCGGCGAGCGGGCTCAGCAGATCTCCGAACTGGGACTGCGGCTCGTCTCGGTACATGATTGCGATACCAGAGGAGCGCGGGGCAATCGCGAGGCTGTTGCGCTGTTCGAGAACGAGAGCGATGGAACCAAGATGACCGGGTCGGAAGACACATGAGCGCAGCGCCCATCAAGTGCGTCTCGATTGCGATCAAGCATCGCTCGAAAGAGTCGATTCGTCTCGCCAGGGAGTTGCGAGAGTGGCTGCTTCGCAGAGGTGCCGGTGTCCAGCTCGATGAGGGAACGCGTCGGAGTCTCGACCTTCCCGAGGAGCCGGCCAGTCCGTTCGGAACCGATCTGGTGGTCGTGCTTGGTGGCGACGGTACGCTGCTGTCGGTCGCTAGGGGTCTCGAGAAAGATGTCCCGATCCTCGGAGTCAACCTGGGCTCTCTCGGGTTTCTGACCGAAATCAGTCGGGCTGAGCTCTATCCGACCCTGGTCGACGTGCTCGAAGGACGGTACCGGACCGTTGAGCGCTCGTTGTTGAACGTGGAGCTCGAGCGCGAGCAGGGGAGCGGGGGTAGCTACGTCGTCTTCAACGACGCTGTGGTCAACAAGAGTGCCTTGGCGCGCATGATTCGACTCGGTGTCTGCATCGATGGTCGCAGCGTTGCTACGTATCGGGCAGACGGTCTCATCGTCTCCACCCCGACTGGCTCCACCGCCTACAACCTCTCCGCCGGCGGGCCGATCGTCCATCCCGACGTCCGCGTGGCCGTCATCACGCCGATCTGTCCACAGTCGCTCTCGATGCGCCCGCTCGTCGTGCCCGACTCGAGCACTATCGACGTACGCCTCGAGACACCGGACGAAGAGGTCTACCTGACGCTCGACGGCCAGGAAGGAACGTCTCTCGGTTACAAGGACTCTGTGCGCATCCGAGTCGCCGACCGCACCGTGACTCTGGTCAAGGCCACACAGCGCACGTTCTACGACGGTCTCCGCAGCAAGCTGCGCTGGGGAGGCTGAGACGGCTCCTGCACCGTGGTGGTTGTTGAGTCTCCTCGGAGGAGCCGTTTCGAAGTCTTGAGCTTCGACCGAGACGGGTGGTCGTGAGGTACGGGATGGCTCAAGACTTCCTGGTGAGTCGTTATGGTGGTTGGGCGCTTTTTGGCTGAGACGGCTCCTGCACCGTGGTGGTTGTTGAGTCTCTTCGGAGGAGCCGTTTCGAAGTCTTGAGCTTCGATCGAGACGGGTGGTCGTGAGGTACAGGATGGCTCAAGACTTCCTGGTGAGTCGTTATGGTGGTTGGGCGCTTTTGGGCTGAGGGCTCCGGCTGGGCGGTGGTTGTTGAGTCTCTTCGGAGGAGCCGTTCGAAGTCTTGAGCTTCGATCGAGACGGGAAGTCGTGAGGTACGGGATGCTCAAGACTTCCTGGTGAGTCGCTTCGGTGATTGGGTGCTTTTGGGCTGAGACGGCTCCTGCTACGTGGTGGTTGTTGGGTCTCTTCGGGGGAGCCGTTTCGAAGTCTTGAGCTTCGACCGAGACGGGAAGTCGTGAGGTACGGGATGCTCAAGACTTCCTGGTGAGTCGTATCGTTGGTTGGGCTCCTCGGAGAGACGGCTCGGGTGGTGCTCGGGAAACTCCGAACATCGAAATCCCGTCGTTCAGAGCAGAGCCCAAAGGGCGATGCGAAGAACCTCTCCTGCCTCCTCCGACCGCAAGCTGGCGAGACGGGGCTCGGCTGTCCCCGCTAGCACCTTCCGCGCCTGCCCGCTCGGCGAGGGCAAACGCCTCGGGCCTCTCCGTGACCGTCGCTGAGCAGCTAGAATGGGAGTTGGCCCTTTTGGCGTCGCCCGGAGCTTCCTTGGTGGCGCCTCTTGGAAGTTCCCCCACAGGAGAATCCCGTGCCTAGCGACAGTCCTTTTGCAGATATCGAACTGGCAATCGAAGAGTACCGACAGGGTCGGATGGTGATCATCGTCGACGACGAAGATCGAGAGAACGAAGGTGACCTCGCCATTGCAGCCGAGAAAGTCACCCCCGAGGCGATCAACTTCATGGCGACGCACGGGCGCGGGCTGATCTGCCTGGCGCTCGAGGAAGATCGGTGTGACGAGTTGGATCTGCCCCTGATGGTCCGCCACAACACCTCGTCCTTCGAGACTGCGTTTACGGTCTCGATCGAGGCTCGTGGCCGCACGACCACCGGGATCTCGGCAGCCGATCGGGCGGCGACGGTGCTCACGGCGATCGACCCGGAAACCAGGCCCGACGACTTGCTGCGTCCAGGCCACGTCTTTCCGCTTCGAGCCAAGAAGGGTGGCGTGCTCAAGCGCGCCGGGCAGACGGAGGCGTGCGTTGATCTCGCCCAGCTGGCCGGTCTCAACCCGGCCGGAGTCATCTGCGAGATCATGAACGAAGACGGCACGATGGCCCGGGTGAGCGACCTCACGCCTTATGCCGAGCGGCATGGCCTGCTGATGATCACCACCAAGGACCTGATTCAGTACCGCATGCAGAACGAGCGCCTGGTGCGGGAAGTTGCATCGCCCAAGCTCCCCACGGCGTTTGGCGAGTTCCGGATTCACGGTTACGAGTCCGAGGCCACGGGTGAGGAGCACATTGCGCTGTCTCTAGGAGAGATCCGCGAGGACGAGCCCTGCCTGGTCCGTGTGCACAGCCAGTGTCTGACTGGCGATATCTTCGGGTCGGAGCGCTGCGACTGCGGAGTTCAGCTCCTGCGAGCGCTCGAGGCCATCAGCAAGGCCGGAACCGGGGTGGTCTTGTACCTCCTCCAGGAGGGTCGGGGGATCGGTCTCTTCAACAAGCTCAAGGCCTACGAGCTCCAGGAGAGCGGTCACGACACGGTCGAGGCCAACGAGAAGCTGGGTTTCCGTGCCGACCTGCGCAACTACGGCATCGGCGCTCAGATCCTGCGCGACCTCGGTGTTCGCAAGATGCGCCTGATGACCAACAACCCGAGCAAGTACATCGCTCTCGACGGCTACGGCCTCGAGATCGTCGAGCGGGTAGGGATCGAAGTCCCACCGACAGAATCGAGTCGCGACTACCTCAGAACGAAGCGCGAGAAGATGGGGCATCTCCTCAATCTCGTCTGATCTCGTCTCACCCCTGTCTAGGTTGCCGGCCTCGGCTCAACGTGAGCCGTCTGCCGGAGCGACGCCGATCGGCTGCGGCGGAGTCTCGCTATTGCCGACTTCAGCTGGGCGAGCTGGTTGACGCCTCCCGCCGTGATTCGGTCGAGCCGGACGACACGGCCGCTTCGGGCAACAGCCGATTGAGCGCGGCGCGGATTTCGTTGTCGAGTCCGAGAAGGGCCAACTCTCTCAACTCGTCGACGGCTCGCTCGATGGCACCGGTCTCGTGGTCGTCCATCAAGCGCCCTGTGAAGATCTTCGGGTGACTCGTGCGTTCGAGATCTTCGCCGCCGATCTCGAGCTCTTCGAATAGCTTCTCCCCGGGTCGCGCTCCAGTGAACACGATGTCGATGTCTTCGTGGGGTTTGAGTCCGGACAGAGAGATCATGTCTTCGGCCAGATCAGCGATACGAACTGGCTCACCCATGTCGAGTACGAAGATCTCCCCGCCTTTGCCGATCGAACCGGCCTGGAGGACGAGCTGGGACGCCTCTGGGATGGTCATGAAGTAGCGGACCATCTCAGGATGAGTCACGGTGATCGGTCCACCGTGCGATATCTGTTCGCGAAAGATCGGAATGACGGAGCCGGCGGAACCCATGACGTTCCCGAAGCGCACCGCCAGGAAGCGAGTGTTCGCGTAGCGTGCGGCGTGCTCGAGGATGATGAGCTCCGCCAGGCGCTTGGTGGCGCCCATGACCGAGGTCGGATTGACGGCCTTGTCGGTCGACACCAGGACAAACGACTCGACCCCGAGCTCGCCAGCCTGCTGTGCCAGTGAGCGGGTGGCGAGGACGTTGTTCTTGATCGCCTCCGTGCAGTTGACCTCCATGAGCGGCACGTGTTTGTGCGCCGCGGCGTGGACGATGATCTCCGGGCGATAGTTGGTCAGGATGTGTCGGATGCGCCCCTCGTCTCCGACGTCGGCCACGAACGGTATGAGCGCGCTATCCGTTGCGAGCTGCTGGAGCTCTCGATGAGTGTCGAAGAGCGCAAACTCGGCGCGCTCGACGAGCAGCAGGCTCGAAGGTGAGAAGCGAAGCGCCTGTCGTGCGATCTCCGAGCCGATCGATCCCCCGGCACCGGTGATCATGATGCGACGCCCTGCGAGGAAGCGTTGCAGGGTGCTCTGATCGAGCTCGACGGGTTCACGTCCGAGGAGGTCTTCGATCTCGATGTCCCGTAGCCGGCTGATCTCGACGGTTCCGGTGAGCAGATCCTCGACCCCGGGGATGACCTTGAGCGGCACGAGCCGTGCCTCACAGGTCTCGACCAGATCGCGCATGAGCTTGCGAGGCGCTGACGTGATGGCGAAGATGACGATGTCGATGCCGTGCTCGTCGATCAGCTCACCTACGTCGGAGCTGCGGCCGAGCACCCGCCGCCCGTAGAGGACGGAGTCCGACTTGGCCGGGTCGTCGTCTACGAAACCGATCAGATCGTAGTGGCTGCTCTTGCGCCTGATTTCGCGAGCGATGGCGATGCCGCTGCGCCCGGCACCGACGATGAGCGCGCGTTGGGAGGCCTCGGCTTCGCTGGTGGAGCGCTCCCATCTCTCATAGCTGATCCGCCTCAACACTCGAGCGGCGAGCAGACTGCTGTAGGCGAGCAGGGTGTCGAGCACGATGATGGAGAGCGGGATCCGCCAGGACTGGTATTCGTCACTCAGTCCCAGCCTCATGGCCAAGAGAGGGAGCGCGGACAAGGCACCGGCGCGTGCGAAGGCGAGCAGCTCCCCGAGTCCGACGAAGCGCCAGATGAACGTGTAGATGCCGCAGATCTGGGCAGCCGCCAGCTGTACCAGGAGCACGAGCGGTGCCTGGACGAAGGCACTACGAACCTCGGTCGCGGGTACGGCAAAGTCGAACCGGAGGAGGTAGGCCAGCGCGAAGGCGCCGAGCAGGAGCATGCAGTCGGTCGCAAACTGCAGCTGTTTGTCGAGCCGCCTGAGCGTTGGGGGCACGAGCCCGAGGACTCCGCGACGTCTCATACTGGGCACATCACACGACACATCATGGACACCAAGTCTAGCGGGCTCTGGCTTTGAAACGTCTCTGAACTCAATTGAGGCATCGGGTGTTGTGTGGTGTTGCGCACCGTGAACGGTGGGGCGTTTCGTGTACCCGCGATCACGGAGTCGAGTGTTGGCCGAAGGGTCTGCGACCCTCGGTCTGACTGTTCTTGTGCGAATCGGGTCGCGACGACCCAAACCAGCGCCGTAGCTGATGTCGGACACGGCGCTTCGGCCACGGCCAACCCTCGGGGGTCTGACGCTCGACGACTCCTGAATGAGGCCAGAGCGCTCGCCAGAGACTCCGCATGCCGGCGCGGGTTCGGCGCCCCGCCAGGAGACGAGCCGCGGCGTACGCGCTCATGGAGAGGTGGTCAGGACCGCGCTCGAGAAGTCGGCCGAGGAGGTAGCGCTCGGGCGCCTCGAGATCACCTGTGAGCTCGGAGACGAGCTGAAGATGCAGGGGATGGCCAAAACAGACTGCGGCGCAAGCTGCGGAGAGCGTGACCGGCAGCTGGAGATCCATGGTGCGCGCTTCGCTTGCCACGGTGGTCGTGAGCCCGGCGGTGTCGCCCTCTGTCGTGCTCGTAATGGCCAGGCGCTCGAGATCCCAGTAATCGACGAGGTCTCGTGGTCGCGGCTGTAGCCAGGCGTGCACGGCAGCGATCAGATAGGCGTCTTCGACTCTTGGCCGACTTGCGGAGTCGCCGTGCTCCGGAG